>DASZPN010000076.1:0-4289 GCA_035549995.1 Minisyncoccota bacterium | reverse complement strand
AGTCTTGCCAATTATAGGACTGGTTTTTGCCATCCCGGCATTTCTGACGAATTACGTAGGTTCGATTAACAGCTTAGGAGGATTTTAAAATGCTAAAAGGATTCAAACAATTCATCTTGCGAGGCAATGTGGTGGACCTGGCGGTCGGCGTGGTGGTGGGCGCGGCCTTTTCCGGTATCGTGAATGCTCTGGTCAAAGATCTGCTCACGCCCTTTATCGGCGCGATTATAAAGACGCCGGATTTCTCGGGCCTTAGCTTCACTATTCATGGCAGTAAGTTTATGTATGGAGATTTCCTCAATGCGCTCATATCGTTTCTCATAGTCGCGAGTGCGGTGTATTTCTTCGTGGTTCTGCCGCTCAATATGCTCATCCAGAAAAGCAAAAAAGAGCCGCCCGCTGACCCCACCAGCAAAAAATGCCCGGAGTGCCTATCCGAGATTCCGATCGCCGCGACCCGTTGCGCCTTCTGTACCACAAAGCTCGCTGACTGATGAAGGATTTTAATATCAAGGAGAAAACCCTGCTCGTCAGGCTCGATACTCCGGCCAAAGTGCAGGATTTTTTAAACAGCCTGAAGTTTAATTTCGAAGAAAGAGGGGAGACTCTTCGTTCTCCGCTCGCAGTGCTACGCTCCGGCAAGGCTCACTGTATGGAAGGCGCGCTTCTGGCTGCCTATGCCTTGTCGCTTCATGGTCACAAGCCGCTTATTTTGCATCTAAAAGCTCAGAAAGAGGATTATGATCATGTGATAGCTCCTTTTCGCCTGGACGGCCGCTGGGGCGCGATCTCCAAAACCAATCACGCGGTCCTGCGTTACCGCGAGCCGGTCTACAAAAATATCCGCGAGCTGGTAATGTCTTATTTTCATGAATACTTTTTAAATCATAATGGCAAGAAAACTCTGCGCCAGTATTCCGAGCCGTTCAACCTCAAGATTTTTGGCAAAGATTGGCCGGTCTCGGAGAAAAATTTATGGCAGATAGATCGCGCTCTTGACCGGGTCAAACACCATCGCATCGCACCTGCCCGTTCCTTGCGGCGCTTGCGTTCTGCGGACAAAGTGGAAATCAAAGCCGGAGCAATCCAGGAGTTTAGCCCGAGGCGTAAATTTAACAGCAATAAGAAACGCTATGCACAATAGACCCGTCCGAAGCATTGTCATCATTCAAACTCTTCTGATATTCGTCCTGCCGGTCGCGCTTCTGTATTTTAAAATATTATCCGTGAGCTGGAGGATATTCCTTTTGGTGCTGTGCTCCCTGATCATTTACGGCATCATCCGGCACGAACATTGGACCCATGAAGAGATGGGGCTCCGGCACGACAACATCTTAAAATCCCTGCCTTATTATGCCGTCTTTACCGCGCTCGGCGTCGCCGCTTTGTTTTTTGTCGGCCACAAGGTCAACCTGCCGGACAATGACACAACCGGCTTCCTGGTACGTTCATTTTCTCTCTTTATTCCCATTTCCTTTTTTCAAGAATTTGCCTTTCGTTCATTTTTGATTCCGAGGCTTCGGCTTATTTTTGCCGACAACATGTCCGTAATATTAGTCGACGCCTTGCTCTTTGCGCTGATTCACGTCATATATCCGAACATCGGCCTCGGCATCCTGCTGACTTTGGTTTCCGGAATATTTTTTGCCTGGCTTTATATCAAATACCCCAATCTTTTGATGGTATCGATCTCGCACTCGATTTTAAATATCGTGGCGATACTCTTGGGCTTTTTCAATCTGCACTAAAAAATAGCGTGCCAAATACTTGAGAGTAATCGGCCAAACCAGCTCTTTTTTGGTTCGGGTGAAGGCTGCTGGGTTGGGGCGGGCACGGCGGCCGCAGCCTCCGCCAAATTTTGTATTGTTTCGGGACTATTCTCCTCGGTTTTCTGCTCTGTGATAGTTTGATGCGTGGCCGAAGCCGCAGGTTCGGTCTCTGGCTGATAGGCCGAGCCCATACTTTCGGCAGTATCCGGCCCTGACGGAGCTGGACGCTCGGCTATTAATTGGCTCCAATCTTTGCCGGAAAGAGCGGACAGCGAGTAAGCAGTCTCCCAAATTCTCTGATTCTCATCGTCGGAGGATATGCCACCGTCCGATTCCTGGTACGATCCGATATAATCCGCCGGCGTATTGCCGTCGAGGGCCCAGTTTTCGACTCTCTCCGGCAGGGCAAGTATGCCTTCAATAATCCATGCGGTGGAAGAAACATTACCAAAGCCCCCATCTATGTTCTGGATTTTTTTTAAGTATACTCTGGCGGCCGATATGTAAAACTTATTTTCCTTCATCGCTCCCATTGCTCCGATGGCTTCGAGAGCCGCGCCGGTCATATCCGCGCTGCTGTCCCAGGAACCGTCGAACTTCTGTCGTTCTATCAGAAAGTGCAGGCCGCTTTGCATCATGGCATTTTCAGCCGGCACTCCGGCGCCCAAGAGCACGATCAGAGCAAAAGCATCATCGTTATCTTCGTCGGGGTCGCCAAATTGCGTGCCGTCAAAAGAATCTTCAATCTTTTTTATGTAATTGACTCCGCCGGCGCTATACGGATTCAGGCCTTGGGATTCCAGCGCCAGCGCTCGGCGTTCAAAATCGGTCAAGCCGGGATTTCCGGACAGGCCGGATCCAAGGAGATATTTTTGCAGTTTGAGCTTTTGATCCGGATGGCTCTGATCCGGTCCCAGGGCTACCGCTGCCCAGTCGGTATATAGATCGCCGCCGAACGAACCGTCGTCTTTTTGTTCTCCGTAAAGAAAATTTGCCGCCGCGGCCGGGTCAAACGAATGCTTTTCAGCTCCTAGCACCGCTCCCGAGGAAGAGCCTCCGCTGTGGCTGCTTTTATGAGAAGATTCTTTGGGCGCGGATTCGCTAACAGTCAGGCTCTCGGTCGGGAAGTAATAATCCTCTTTGACGCCCACGTCATAGCTGCCCGCGGGGATTCCGGAGAATTGCGCTTGGCCTTTGTCATCCACCGGAGCGGTCATAATTTCGTCGGGGGAGTAAGGGTCGGCGGGATTCGGCTGGGTCAGCCCTATGGTCACGCCCGTGCGCGGACTCCAGCTGTTGCTTTCGTATTCGTAAGACTGTGCGGTGGCGGTCAGGGTGCCATTCGTGGCAATCTCGTCCGAGCTTAAGGATACTCTGTACTCCGGCCCGAAGTACACATACACGCTTTCGCCGCCGGAGAGGGACTTATGATCAATGCTCTCGGAAGGAGAAGCGCCGTCCACTACGTACTGCCAGTTGTCGCACTCCTCGCCCTTGGTATCGGTAATGCACTTGAGATAAAAAGATCCGAAAGAATCGTAATAGACAAGGTCGGATATATCGAAGGCATTACTGGACTGGTCGGCGTCGTGCAGCATATAAAGCACGCTGTCCGCATTTATATCGTGAGAGTTGCCGTCGCTGTCCGCCAGGCTCGCTATGCCCGATGGTTCCAAGGGTACCGGGCCGGAAAACACTATGGTGCCGCCGTCGCGGATAGTCAGGTCTGCTGTGGGAACCTCCGCCCGGGAGTTGCCTGCGCCGGAGAGGAACAAAGCCGCTGTTAAAAATAAAGCCGATATTGTTTTAAAATTACCCATATTTCTAACTGCTTAAGTTTCTAATTTATATCCTTCTCGTATTTCCAGGACACGACATCTCCCGGGCCGAGTTTGTAATTGGAAATCCCTATATTTGCCTTTTTGCCGTTCACATAATAAATCCAGTTTTTTTCTCCGCTGTTCGCTGTGCCGGCTATAGAATCTATGAACTCACCCATGCCGGAATAATTTTTATCGGTAAAATTTATTTCTCCCTCGCTCCGAAGGCCGGCCATAAAATCATACACACTCTCGCCTTGGATGATTCCGTCTCTCAGATTTTTTCCGTTTATTTCAAGGGTAGCGTAGCTTGTATTGACTGGATTCAATGTTTCCGTATTTTGAACCGGAGAAATTACAGGGTGTATTTTCGAAGTGAATACAAATACAAGCATGAGCAACACTATTAGTGCGGCTGCCGGTATAAACTTTTTTATTTTTCCGTTTGAAATTTTTTTCATAAAAAACAAAAAAACTCCGCGCCGGCAGAATTTTCGAGTCTTCCAAACCATATGGGTAGGGAAGATTATCCTGCTCGGGACAAACAGCATGGAAAGTTTGGTAATCGGACTTGTCCCTCGATTCTTATGTATGCGAATCGGGGCTTACCGTAGCGGCACTGTGCTGGAATTACACCAGCTTCCCCAAACATCCCTATTTCTTTTTCAAGCGAACTCATTCATTGTAGCCCAAGAGAAGG
>DASZPN010000075.1:0-3950 GCA_035549995.1 Minisyncoccota bacterium | reverse complement strand
CGCGAAAGTACGACACTCTACTCTTTGGAGAAGTGGTAAACCACGAATCGGATTTGTTCGCTTTTTGGCACTCTTCTCAGCGCAAGGATCCGGGCCTGAACGTGGCTATTTATACCAACGCCAATGTGGACAAGCTCTTGGAAGACGCCTTTGTTACCGCCGATTCAGCAGTACGAGATCAAAAGTATGCCCAGTTCGAAAGCATCATACAAAAAGATATGCCTGCGGTCTTCTTGTATAGCCCAAGCTTTATCTATGTCGTGTCAAAAAACCTGAAGGATTTGAATCTGGGTAACATAACTTCCCCATCCGACAGATTCCTGGATGCGTACACCTGGTACACAAATACAGACAGCGTATGGAAAATATTTTCCCGCTTCTATAAATAAAATTATAAGCAAATAAACAGAACAGAAAAAAGAAAATGATTAGAAAAAACAGATTGTCCTTCAGCGCAATCAGCATTGAAGATAAGAAAGAAGAAAAACATCAGCCCCGCACGCCGGACCACCGGCCTTCGGAGCGGAAGAGAACCTCCAAAAGTTCTACTTACCAATATTCCAAATTCGGCAAACGCTCCGGACGCAGCGCGCCCCGGCCTTTTCAGAGACGCGATCATAAAGTAGGCGAAGAAGCCAAAATCCCGCCGCCCGAGGAAGGCGTAGTGCGCGTAATACCGCTCGGAGGCGTGGAAGAAATCGGCAAAAATATGACCGCCATCGAAATCGGCGAGGATATCATAGTCATCGACGCCGGTATGCATTTTTCGACTGAAGAAACCCCCGGGGTGGACTATGTTATCCCGAACACTACCTATCTCGAAGAACGCAAGGACAGAATCCGCGCGCTCATAGTGACTCACGGACACCTGGACCATATCGGCGGAGTACCGGTGGTGCTCTCGCGTATCGGCAATCCGCCGGTATACTCGCGCAAACTTTCCATTCTCCTTATGCGAAAGCGCCAGGCAGAATTCCCGCACTTCCCGGCCATGAAAGAGGTCATTGTGGAAAAAGACGAGACCATCACCTGCGGCAAAATAAAAGTGCGTTTTTTCGGAGTGACTCACACGATTCCGGATGCAATGGGTATAATTATCGAGACCAAGAACGGCTGGATCGTCACGCCGGGAGATTATAAGCTGGACCACGTGGACGGCAAAGTTTCGGAAGAGGAGGAAAAGGAGTATTCAATCTTCGATAAAGAAAAGGTTCTGCTCCTGATGACCGATTCCACCAATATTGAAAACGAGGGTTATTCCCTGCCGGAAATCAAAGTGCATCAGGGTCTCGAGAATCTACTCAAAAAAACTCCAGGGCGCATAATTATCGCGGCATTTGCTTCGCACATCACACGTTTGGCTCACGTGGTCAAAGTAGCCGAAGCCCTGGGTAAAAAAGTGGCAGTAGACGGGCGTTCCATGAAAACAAATATCGACGTGGCTATCGAGGCAGGATATTTCAAACCCAAGAAGGGTACCATCATTCCAATCGAGGAAGCCGGCGATTATCCGCCGAATAAGGTTGTAGTGCTCATGACCGGTGCGCAAGGTGAAGAGTTCGCGGCGCTCAACCGCGCGGCAACCAAATCCCACGCCAAGTTTTCCCTGCATAAGGGTGACACGATCATTCTGTCCGCTTCCGTCGTGCCCGGCAACGAGCGCGCGGTGGAGCGTATGAAGGACGGCTTGGCCCGCCAGGGCGTGCGCATCATAAGCTATCGCACTCCGGGCGAGGATTATGTCCACGCCACCGGCCACGGCAACAAGGAAGACGTTAGGTGGCTTCACAAGAAGACTCATCCTAAATTCTTTATTCCGATCCACGGCAACCATTACCGCCTGCAACTGCACAAAGAGCTGGCAATGGAACTCGGCATGCCCGAAGACCATATCGTAGTGCCGGACAACGGCTCTATCATTGAAATCTCCGCGGACGGAGAAAAGATAATCAGACGCAAGGAAAAAGCTCCCGCAGGACTCATGATGGTGGACGGCGGATCGGTCGGCGATACCCAGGACGTAGTGATCCGGGACCGAATGATGCTGGCCCAGGATGGAATGTTTGTTATCATAGCCCTGGTAGACCAGAAGACCGGCAAGCTCAAGAAATCTCCTGATCTAATCTCCCGCGGCTTCGTGTACCTAAAAGAAAACCAAGAGCTCCTGCGCCAGGCCCGGATTATAATAAAGAAATCGGTGGAAGACGCTACTGCTCGTATGCACCCCGCGGACTTCGATCGGATCAAGGCATCCCTGGGAGAAAGCATTTCCAAATTCCTATATCAAAAAACCGCCAAGCGTCCGCTGGTTATACCGGTGGTGCTGGGGGTGTAAAATGTATAATATATAAATGACCGAAAGCAACCAGCGAAAAATCGTATACCTCGCGGGTTTTCTCTTTTCCCTGTCGCTCGCCCTCACCTCTTATGTGAATTCGACTCTTCTGGAGTCCGTCATCGGCCCGAAGTACGTGGGCCTGATTTACATATTGGCTTCTAGCATTACCATCTTGTTCCTGTTTGAAATACCCAGACTCCTATCTAGAATCGGAAATAGAAAGACTGTGCTAATCACCAGCCTGCTTTCCGGACTTTCTTTCCTGGCTCTGGCTCGCGCTTCCGGAGCCCTGGCCATCATACTCGCATTTATTATATATTTTTTGTGCACAACTTTCGTAAACACCAGTTTAGACATTTTCCTGGAACATTATTCCACGGGGCACTCCATCGGAAAATATCGCGGGCTGTACCTGGTCATCTGCAACGTGGCCTGGGTCATAGCCCAGGCGCTCTCGGGCGACATAATAGGCTCCGGCACCCTGCGCAGTATTTTCGTCGCCGCCGGCGTTTTTATGTTCTCCGTAACACTGGTATTTCTGTTCACGATGCGGGAATTCCAGGATCCTGCTTATGACGATTTCCCTATTCTGAGAACCGTCACTACTTTCTTCAAAAATCGGAGTTTATCCCGGATTTACATAATCAATTTTATTTTAAAATTTTTCTATGCGTGGATGATTATCTACACTCCTATTTACCTAAACCGCTACATCGGGCTCTCTTGGGAACAAATCGGCATAGTATTCACCGTGATGCTCTTGCCATTCGTGCTGGTGGAGTTTCCGCTCGGTCAGATGTCCGACCGCATCGGAGAGAAAAAATTCCTGGTCCTGGGATTTCTGATTGCTGCCGGTACGACCGCGCTCCTGCCCTTTATCAATAGCCCGGGCGTGGCAATCTGGGCAATAGTGCTATTCGCCAGCCGAGTGGGGGCCGCGATGATTGAAGTGATGAGCGAGAGTTATTTCTTCAAATCCGTGAACGAACGCAACGACGACGAAATCGGCCTGTTCCGAAACACCGGACCGTTGTCGTACGTGATTGCGCCCCTGATAGCCATACCAGTCCTGGTATTGGTGCCGTCTTTCAAAGAAATTTTCTTTGTCTTATCGGCTATCTTGATGGTTGGATTTTTTATGGCCCTGCGGCTGCGAGACGTAAAGTAAAAAGCCCCTGTTGCGGGGCTTTTTACTTAAGTTATTTTAAATTGTCCGGCGCGGCTGCGAGAGTAAGCGGAACGGTTTTTTGCGTGCCCTTGTGGAGAATAGTGAGACTGACAGTATCCCCTACTTTATGCTGGCGGATAATGGAAGCAAGATCGTGATCCTGGTCCAGCTTGACCCCGTCCACCTCCAAAATTATGTCATTTTCCACCAAGCCGGCCTTGTCCGCGGGGCTGCCGGGGATGACCGCGATTTCGCTCGAGGTCTGGCCTCGCTGGATGAGCACCCCGTAATCCACGGACAAATTGTTTGCGTCCTTAACTTCCTGCGTGATTTGCATATAGCGGATGCCGATATATGGCCGGATGATTTTGCCGGTTTGCTTGACTGACTCTATGGCGCCTTTGACCGAATTGATCGGCAGAGCAAAACCAATAGATTGAGAAC
>DASZPN010000074.1:0-19306 GCA_035549995.1 Minisyncoccota bacterium | reverse complement strand
TGAGCTCCAGCTCCAAAGTACGCATCATAAATCTGAGGTATCACAGTAGAAGAGAATTTTCTTTCATCTATATTATCCGCAAAAGTTTCATAAATATTTCCATCAGCCCTAGCTGCGTATCTAACTGCTGTAGCAAACTCGGTTTTAGGAGGCGTGGGTTTTGAGTTATTTTTAGTGGTTGTCGTAGTAGTTGTAGTTCCACTGGTGGAAGAAACAGCGCCGCCCGGTGTACCGGAAGAGCTCGCGGTGGAATCAGTGCTACCAGTGTCCGGTGTTATGACAGTAGTCTCGACGGGCACCTCTTTATATCTCTCCTTGCTGAATATTCCAAAGCCTGCAATAGGCATGCTCGAGACTTTTTTCAATGGAGACGGCGTGCTGTTGTTTGTCGCGGGCGGTGTGTTCTCGGTGACGTTTGCCGGCGGAGTTTCTGCGGGCGGCGTAGGCTTTTTGCCGAATGGATTAAAGCTGGCAAAGAAGTTTGTGCCCGGCGTATTACCACCCGGAGTCGTCGGGGTTTTATGTAGCAAAAGATACAGAAACACACCTAAGATTATCAGGGCAATGATTATTATTAAAAGTGTAAAATTTCTTCTGGACATATATATAAATTATCTACCGTCAACCGACCAATGCCATGGTTCCTTTTTGTAATTATACAAACCGTATTTTGAAGCATTCGCTTGCAACCATTTAAAACAGTTAGTACCAGCCATTGATGCGCCATTGCAGGTAAAATCAATCGCTAAACCCTTCTCATGGTTTGAAGTACCCGGTTTAGCTGTGGGAACCTTACATTGGCTAGGAGGAGAATTCATAATGTCCGGGCATCCATTTTTTTGTCTTAGGCGTATTTGGTCTGCTGTGGAGCGATAGCTCCAGCCACCCAAAGTTATTCCATCTTTTTTAGCATCTGCTATTAATTTGTTTACACTATCAGCTATTCCGCCACAAACGTTAAAACCACTCGCCTTTACTATACCTTGAGAACATCCTGTTATAGCACCAGTCGGCGCGGTAACCGTCGTGAAGTCGCTGGCCACAGGAGGCGCTTCCTCAAACCCTATTGCTGCAGTCTCTATTTCGTTTTGTATGTCTATCTTATTTAAAAGATCCGGATTTATCGTATACAAAATCAAATATGCTCCTAGGGCTATCAATAGACCGATAACGGCGTTCGTGATACGATGCCTACCCTCTTCCTTGCTGGAAATAAGCTCGCTAGTCATATACTCTATGCCGCCCATTACTATCATAATGACCGCGAGCACCGCCGCTATGCCTATGAGGGTTTTTATCACTATATTAATGTATTTACTCAATGCATTTGATTGGGCCGGATTAAAAGAAGTTAGTTCTCCGTTTACACACCCCGGCGTAGAACTATCGCATTTTAGCGGTGCCAATAAGTTGTATGAGCTCTGGCAGGGTTGTGTTACCCCGGTACCAAGTGCTGAAGCTCCGGTTCCACCCGGAGCAGTTGCTCCTCCCACGATTGCACCCGGGCTGCTCGTGCTTCCACAAGGCGTGGCGGCTGCAACATTTATACTTATGGTATTTGAAAAATACTTTTGCCCATTAACCGTGATACTTGCGGAGACCTGATAGGTGCCGGGTGAACTGTTTGAAAATTTAACGGAACAGGAGTAATAACTTGCCATACCCATCCCCCCCATCGAAGGCTGCGGCCCAGGATCAGTCGGGGTACAAGGGGAGCCACTAAAAAAAGACGCTCCTGATGCTGTCACTCCCGCTACACCTACTCCTGCCGCTCCCGGCGCACTGAGGCTAAAGCTTACAGATAGCCCAGTGGTGCGATCGGTCTTGGCTGTTATGGTGGCGGTGCCACCCGGAGCTATACTGGTAACGTCGGACGATATGGTTATACTGGCGGCGTACGCAAAGAAAGCCGGAACAATGACGGTTAAAATGACTACAGCAGACAATATGCCGAATATAACCTTTCTCTTTTTAATCTTAGAACTGTACATATATTTCCTTACTGGCTTCTTCGAAAATCTTGCCGGTGTTGGTAATATCTAACCCGAGCTTCGCAATTCCTGAGCTGCCTGCCTCTGTCTTGAGCGGCAAAACTATCTTCGCATAATTTGGGATAGACAAGTGTGTATCATTAATCGACCAGTCAAATACCAGGTCCGGCCTGCGTATATCTACCGGTGAGATAAAGTACGGGGCTGCGCGCACGGAAGCTTCACTGGAAACCTTGAAATAATCCTGGAGGACATTATCCCACAAAACTCCCAAGCCGGGATCCACATCATAAAAAATAATCTCCGGAGAATACATAGCGATAGACAATCTGGCGTCGGAGGTGTATTTGCCGTCAGTGCTGGCAGCCGTGACATAAACGCTATCCGAAGTGTCCAGATAATTATTTTTGTACACCATAAAATTTTTGCCGTAACCGGACTGATCCGGTAAATTTGAAAAATCCACGTTCCAGGCATAAGTCATCTTTTCTGGATCTAGTGTAGAACTGCCCGTATTTATCTCTGGCATAGCCACAACCTTTACAAAAGTATCCGGTCCGGGCAGGGCCTTGCCTCTATAAAAGGGCGGGACATATGAATCTTCTGCTTGCCATAAAAGATCCATCACGGCAGGGTGCAGGGTAGTACTCACCTCGCTCAATTGTCCGTCCGCTGTTTTGACTATGGCCGTCACTGTAGTTGCAGAGCCGGCCGCCGGAGCCTGCAGAGAAAAACTTTTTTGTCCAATTCCTCCACTGGAAGATTTGTCGTTCACCACCCAGGTAATCGTGGAAGTGTTTAAATTTTCTGCAAAGCTATTCAAGGAAATGTCGACTAGGTCACCCGGCTTGGGGTTTGTCGGTATGACATTCATAATTATGCTGGTGGATTGCTGGATGGTTTGTGCTGAAACGGGTGAAAAGAGAAAAAATCCTATTGCCAGGAGCGAGTAAAGTAATACAGATCTTGATCGCATACCGTAATTATACGGTACTTTATCGTCCAAATAAAGATTATTATGGGGAGAAATCAAGCCTGGCCAGCTTCTTCTTTTTCCGCTAATTCCTGCTTAGATTTCTTGATTGAGAGTATCTGGGACGGGTCGGAGGTTATAATCTGATCCTCGGTGTAGGAGGAAATTATCTTTATAGCCACGTGCTTAAGGCCCGCAAAGAATATGCCCTCTCCCAGGCCGGATTCGAGCAAAAGATACTTCTCCTCATCGGTCAGGTTGAAGGTTTTCTGGAGTATGTCTATGGTTGAAGGCGATTGCTTGAGGAGGAGCTGGATAGAAGAGTTGGTCACTATCGGTACGCCGTAGGGGGATTTCATAAAGTCTGCCGAGTCCTGGGTAATAGTGGCAAGACCCAGATAATACTTTCTGCCCCGCTTGGCGATGGAATAAAGGAAGGATGCAGTGTCTTCGGATTTCATCATCCACCAGGCTTCGTCCACCACCAAGAGCCGCTTCTTGAGATTCTTGCGGATCACGTTCCAGATATAGTGAGTTACTATGTACATAGCCACCGGCTTCAGCTCGTCTTCCATATCCCGCACCGAGAAGACTACGAATTTTTTATTTATATCCACATTGGAAGGGCGATTGATAAAGGTAGACCAGGAACCCTTGGTGTATTTTACTAAGCGCTGTACAACCGACTCAGAACCCTCCATGCCGGAGAGTACCAGCTCAAAATCCGAAAGGAGCGGCGGCTCGATATTGGAGAAATCCGATTCCGGAGTGATGTCTTTCATTGCATAAGTTTCCGATATTGCCCGGTCTACCAGGGCATCTTCCTCCGGAGTGAGCCCGCCCAGCATCAAGCGAAAGAGCCCGACCAGATTTATGATGTTGGATCGCAAAACATCTTCCGGAGTTTCGTCTTCGCGCGGAATCGGCAGATCAAACGGATTGATGTGGTGGTCGGAAGAAAGAGAGATATTAAAATATCGCCCGCCAACCGTCTCGGAGAGATATTCGTATTCTCGCTCTGGGTCGATGACGATGACATCAATGTCGAACATCAGGGACCGCAGAATTTCGAGCTTGGTCGCGTAGGATTTTCCGGAGCCGGATTTGGCAAAGGTTACGGAATTGTAATTTTCCAAAGAGAACCGGTCGAATATGACCAGACTGGAATTGTGCCTGTTGATTCCGTACAGGATGCCCTTGTCGCTGGTGAGGTCGAAAGATACAAAAGGAAAGATGGAAGAGAGCGGTTCGGAATTGAGCTTCTGGTGTATCGCTATGAGGTCGTTGCCTATCGGCATGACGCTCTTAAAAGCTTCTTCCTGCTGGAAAAGGGCCGGCTTGATGTAAATGAGCTTTGATTCAAGAAGTGATTTTATTTCATTCTCCACTTTGAAAAGCTCCAGCTCGCTGTCTGCATAAATGGTGATGTATACTCCGACGTCGAACATTTTTTCCTGCGCCTGCATCAGGTTGTCCCGCAATGCTTCCAGGTCCTGGAATGCCGTGTCCAGCTTTGGGTCGCGCACCATCCCCTTTTGTTCGCGGGTCGCTATCTGGCTCTGAACCTCAGCGACCTTTTTCTGAAACTGGCGCAAAGCCAGCGAAGTATCTACCGGATGGATAAATATGGATACGTCGAATATCTTGTCCAGATTGATGATGGGCGAGAACCAGTTGTCGGTGAGAAACCTGGGGTATGAGATTATGAAAAATGTCCGGGCTATTTTGTCGCCCAGGTTTATAGACTTCGGCTCGATTTTCAGCGCGGACGGGGCAATGACGTCCTGGAGCTCCAGGGTGGCGGACTCGTAAATTTCTTCCGGCAAAACCGGCAGAACCGAAACGCGCGTGTTCTCGCCCGTGCCCTTCTTTTTACCCAACAATGTATCTAAGAATCCCATAATGAAATTATCGCATAATTATTGTCCCGCCGGTTGCCCTTCCTGCCCTTCCAGTTTTATCTTACCTTCCAATTCGCCCGGATTGAATACTTTATAAAATACTTCGATTACCTCCTCTGTACCAAGCTGGACTGATTTTATTCCGCATCGGGCCAGCCCCTGCTGTATGACATTTACCCTCTCCTCCAGCTGGGAGCGCTTTTCCTCAAAATCAAGTTGCGCCGCCACCTTGGCTTCCTTGGCGGTTTTCTTTGAGAAGAATCCGCTTTTTAAAAGTCCCTTTTCCGCGCGCAAGCTCTCTTCTGTATAAGGAATGACCACGAAGAAATTTTTTGTCATTATGGCCACGGACTCGGTAAAGTTGCGGATAAAATCCATATACTCTTTAGTCTGGAGCTTCAAAAGCGGTTCGGTCTGAACCTTCATTCTGTTTTCCAGCAGCAAGAGATAAGGGCGGATGTCCAGGCGCCTGGACTCCACTGAAATTTGCACATAAAAATCCAAAGTGTTAAGAAAGCTCTGGAATTGCAGAATGGTCGCCTTTTGCTCGTCGTCGGACTTGAGCGACAAGTTGACGGAATTCGCGAGCACGACCGCGCGTAGCCCGCCGTCTTTGAGGATCACAATTCCGTCCCGGACTTCCTTGATGGGCACAAACTCTTGAGTTGCTTTTGCTTTTAAGGCCATATTATTATTGTTCCCCTTCTCCTTTCTTTAGATCAAGCACATCCAAACTCCAGGCCAGGTCTCTCAGCCTGCTCGCAGAAAGTTTTGACTGGCTGGACGCGCCTGTCTCCGGGACCTTTTCGATTTTCTTGACCGCTTTTTTCTTTTGCCTCTTCCAGACATACAGTTTGTCATTCACTACATATTTGAATCCAGCCTCCAGCATGTTTATGAACGGTTTGCCATTCGGCCGATAAAAAGTCAGGACGCAGGCAAAGCCGGCCACTATGGCCATCGGTATGAATCCGAGTAAAAAGCCCATCAGTTTATAGATTACAAAACACAATCCTCCCCCGCCGGCCAGGTACACGAATTGCTTGAACGTAAAGGGACCGAAGATAGTGTCTTCGATGTCTAGGAATTGTGGAACTTTGAATTGCACCTTTTAATTATAGCAAAAATTGTAGAAATTATTGTCTTTTTTGCTTTCTATTCCTATTCTATGGGCATCCTATAAGGATCCGTGCCGCTCCCGCCGCCCAAGACTGGTTTCTGCGGGGGAGCCCCGGCTGGCTTTTGAGCCTGATTCAAATTGTATTCGGTTTTCTTGGCCGGAATCTTGAACGGGTCGGAGAGCTTGCTGGCCGGTGCCGCGGGGCTGCTAACCGTTCCCGGAAGCTCCTGGGGCATTATCTCTATGCCGGCGGACTTGAGAATGCTGCTATCGCTCGTTTTTTGGATAGGGGGCGCGATACCCTCCGCCACCGGCAGGTTTGCCGGGGCTTGCCCGCCACCGGCGGGTTTGACCGGGACATCCGTGGACTGCATCATTTTTTGGCGGATTGCCTTGAAAACTTTTTCGTTTATCTCCCCTGCCAAACTGGCGCCATCCTCCGCCGACAAATTCAAATTTTTAGTCAGCATGCCCTGAAAATCCTCCGGCCTGGCGGTTCCTTCCGTAATACCTTTGACTACTCTCTCCAGAATGCCCATCTGCTCGATATTGAGCTTGTGATTTTTTCCGATTTCGTACAGGGCGGATTGGTAAGTATTAGTATCCGCCATACTTGCCGTGGGATTAGATTCCGTCCGCACTCCATCGGCGACGGATTTTTCTTTCTCTGTGGCCATAAGTCCATCTTCTGCTTTTTTGGATTCGGTTAAATTTGCCCGGAATATTTCATTTAATTCGGGAAGTATATCCAGCAATATTTTTTGATTTATTTCCGCATAAACTTTACCCGATACTTCTTTGTCCAAACCCAAACCCGAGTTAACCATAGTCTCGTATTCATCGGTGTCTATAATGCCGAGCATTACCAGCATAGTATCTGTGCCCAAGGTTTGATTCTGCTCATCGGTCAACTTGTAAGCGGCGCCGATATTCTTTAAAACCTCGAGCCATTGCATACTTGAAAACCTTTCCTGAGCTCTGGGTGGCAACTTTGCGTAATATAGTGCGATATTTTGTTTTATGTCTTCGTCGTTCATTTGTTTTTAGTGTCCTACGCTTTTAACTTCTCCTCCGTGGTCGTGACCTTTATCACCACCTGTATCAACTTTGATTTTTATATTCTTTAGGGCTCCGGCCACTACGTCACCCAGGTCCTTAAATACATCTTTATTAACATTACCATATTCTTTCGCGCCCTTCTTCAAGCCCTCCCGTATTCCGCCGGCCAATCCTGCCAACATTCCGCCTCCCACCAAAGGAGCGCCGAACAACGCCGCAGCCCCGCCGGCTATTCCAAGCGGAACCTTGACCAAACTCGGTGCCTTGGAGACATCTCTGATATCATAACTACCTTTGCGTAGAGCTTGGACAAACTCGCCGATTGGCGTTTCTAACTTAGCAAATTCAGCTATTGCTTCACTTCTAGTTTTTTCCTTACGGTCATTGTCCTCTACCATAGAATTTTCCCATCCTGGATTTCTTCTATTTATCACGTTTCCATTGTTATCAATCAATTGGTCGGCATTATTCCTCCTCTTGTTCAATGTGTTCATCAGGTCTATTCTAACTGTGTGCCCAGTTTTGTCAGCTTGTGCTCTTTCTCCATTGTTATATCTCTGCTGTATGTCGCTAGAAGCATCGGCTTCCAAATCCTTGAATTTTTTACCGTATATAAACTTTGCCATCTCATCTTTATCCACCTCTTTTTTAACAATTTTCTGCTCTGTTTCCGTGAGATCTTTGTATTTAACTTCATTTCCGTGCGTATGAGCAAATTCCGACTTAGCTTTGTCATTCAAGGTAGCCAGTGAATGTATCTTCTCGCTATACCCCCTGTCAGAAGTTTGCATTCTTTGACCCAATGTCTTACCTCCTCCTGTCGGCACCTTATGAACCCCGGAAGCTATACCTGACGATACTCCCTTACCAACTTGTTTGGCATAGGCCAAGGGGTTGAGTTTCTTACCCAAAGACCAGCTCTTGTAATCGCCAAATTTTCTGAAAGAGTCTTTGCTTCTCGCAGAGTCATTTTGTATATATTTTGCGGCTGCTCCTGCAGTTTGCCTACCCACTGATGCCGCGCCCGCCGCGCCCAAGGCCACTCCTCCCAGCGCCAAGCCACCGAGCACTTTCATGCTGCTCATTATAAATCCGGTAAATTCTCCCGACGCCTTCTTGGCGTACTCTGAACCCTTTTTCAACGTCACGATTATGAGCAACGCGGGTATGAATATAAGAAGCAACCTCTGGGTTATATCGAGATTCGTATCATTTAGGCTGGTGTTGGAAAATATGTTCGCATTCATCATCTGGGCGACCAGGTATAGTATGGCCATAAATATCGCCGCTACAAAAGAGGTCTCGAATAATTTTTTAGTCCAACTGCCAAAGCCGATCGTATTTATATTTTTCATTCCCGGTACGCTGGCCGTGACAAAAGCCAGGGGCGAGATGACCATCAGCAAGATTAGTTCTATCATTCTGCCGAGGAAGCTTATCCCCACGATAAAAAATATCCAAGCCAACGGGTATATCACGAAGGCATAAGTAACCATCAGCGCAAAAGACAGCGCGTCGTCCAGGGTCCCGTTCGAGCCGGTTTCGAATTGGGTGCCGATACGGCTCGCGTTTCTCCAGTTCTCCGGAGAATTTTCCAGGTTCTTAAAGAAATCCGCATTATAAAACTTGTTTATATTAAAAGTAGACACTAGCGCCCCAGATAGATTTTTCTCTTGTACTCCTAGTGCATTTGGATTGCTGGTAGAGTCCGGCGGACAGGCGGTGCCGTTGGCTTGGATACACTCTATCTTATTGTAAAAAATTAATGCCAGTATGTTGGATGAATCTATTACTATCTTTGATAAAAACAAACTGAAATTCACCAAAAGCGCAATTAGTATTACCGAAGCCACTATTTTTTTGCCGCCTCCGTGTCCGAGACCCAGTATTACCGAGAATGCCGCGTAGAGCAGTATCAGGATAAAGAAAATATTGGCAAAATCCCTCACGATGGTCCACATCTTGCCTATGAAGTCTGCCCGGTACATCGTGTCGCTCAGGGTTAACGCTGCCAGGTAATTGAAAAGACGCGCGGTGATTGCCAGAAGCCAAGACGGAATGGTCACCAGGAAGAAATACATTATTTGCAGGAAACATCCTATAACGGATCCCTTTACAACTCCGCAGGTGCGCAGATAGGCGGAAAGCGACTGCTGGGTCACATTGGAGGCCTGAGTTGATTGAGGCCCGACCACGGAGTGACAAGGAGTGCTTACCTGAAAATTAAAATCACTAGCTGAATAGTTGGTGCCATTTAATGTGTTGTACGCAACCACGGCTTGGCTTTCCAAATTGCTGAT
This sequence comes from Minisyncoccota bacterium, assembly GCA_035549995.1. Classification (GTDB taxonomy): domain Bacteria; phylum Patescibacteriota; class Minisyncoccia; order Phycocordibacterales; family UBA9973; genus UBA9973. The sequence continues at coordinate 9,962 of DASZPN010000074.1, read as the reverse complement.
GTCCGCGTTACATTCTTGTATGGTGTTATAACCCTTGCTCTGCTCTACGCTTTGCTTACTATCCGGGTTCGTTATGGTTAGTTGAAAATAGAAGAACGATGGCTGAGTGGCTTGGGCATTTGCAATGTTGGCTTTGATTGATAAAGTGCCGGGTGCAGTTTGTGGAGCCGGCGAAGCCGGCGCAAGCAGGATTCCGAGCATAAGCACACATATCAAAATGTAGGAAAATCTCTTATTCATTTACGGTTTTTACTACTCTCGGCAATACCTGTTTGTCTCTTTAGTCAGTGTTGGTTATCGTACATGTCGCCACATCCCCGGCCGAGAGGGTGATGCTTCCATCACTTGCACAGTCTCCACCAAAACTCTCCGTATATCCTGCATCCGGCACGACCTCTGTGATGAAATGTGTCCCGGGAGTTTCTGCGAGCAGCTGGTTCTGCGGCACCTTTTTACCGTCTACGAATATGAGCACTGATGCAGAATCAAGCGTACCGCCGTTTATACTGTTGGTGAAGACATTCACGGTGAGTTGAGCAGAATCATTACTGCCACTGGCCAGGGTATCACTATAAGTTATAGTGCAGGTTTTAACGCTTCCCGAGGTCAAGACCACGCCACCGCTAGTAGAGCAATCCCCGCTGAAGGTTTTTGTATAGCCCGCGGGGGAAGTTCCCGATACGGTGTGAGTCCCCGTGCTATATGTGTAAGCGACTCCATTATTTTTTTTAATTCCATCGACATAAGATAGCACAGAGTCCGGAGTAAGACTTCCCCCGTTTGCATTACTTACCATAATATTTACGGTAAGTTGGCCAAATAGTGATACTTGCCCCGGGGGGTTGTAGTTTACCGCGCAAGATTTGTTGTCTCCCGCCGACAAGACAATAGTACCGTCCGCTGCGCAGTCCCCGCTTATTATTATTGGCCAAATTGTACCGCTGCTATCTTGGTACTGAACTCCTGAGACTGTGTATGTGCCGGTTGGATAGGTAATTGGCCCCGAATCAACAGGTTTTCCATTCACTTCACCAAATGAATCACCCTGTAAGATTGCCGCAAGGTGCAGGCCGGCTACGGTTACATTTAGCGTAGCTGTTCCGCTTCCTGTTTGCCCATTGCCAACGGTGCCCGGCGGGAGATCCCTCAAGGTCACAGAGCAAATGGATGTCGATCCATCAGTTACGCTTATTGAACCAGTAGCATCACAATCATTGCCATAAGTCACGGAGTAATTGAATAGCCCGGCAGGGTTATTTGTTGAAACAGATACAAAGTGTGTGCCGGAAGTCACGCTATTATAAGCGTTGGCCTGTACCGGGCTGCCATCCAGGTATACCTGTACGTCGGCGGTGGTAAGATTGCCGGTACCATTGCTATTTACGACGTTTAAGGATATCTGCAGTTGAGTGAAAGATGTGGGAGGATTGCCTATGTTTTGTCCGCTGCCGGACAGGTTGTTACCGTATTCGTTGAAACCGTTTATACTCTGATTAGTATTTGCCTCACTCGGGCTGATTATTCCCTCTAGCTTGCTCAATCCTGCATTTAGAAGCTTGTTCAACAGAGAATCTATAACGGCGCCTATGACATCGCCTAGCGCTGCAGCGAGTTCGCTCTGATGCTGGCCGGAAGAAAGTGCGGTAGTAACCTGGTTGGCGACTGCCTGGCCCGGGGTTACGGTGGAAGGACCTTCGGGGCAGCCGTATTTTGCTTCCCATTCTGCCCGTGTCTGCTTTTGTTGGAGTGTATAGTTCTGGTCATATTGGATTGCTGCCGGAACTCCTGAAGTCGCCAAGCCGGGTAATCCGCCTGTACTTGTTCCTGTAGATGATGTTCCACTTCCTGATGTTGGCGGTGCTGCGTCATGGGCACCTCCACCCCCCGAAGTCGTATCACTTCCTGTATGAGGAGGGTTGTAACTATTTTGCTGATCTGGGGGGCCTTGATCCAATTTCTGCTGATCCCAATTCGGGTTGCTCTTGCATTCCTGTTGCGACAGAAAACCCAGACCCTGCTGGACTTGGTCTTTGACTTGCTGGGCCGGGGAGTTGTCGCCTGCAAGTTGATTTGCTAACTGGTCGCTCGCTAGGAAGTCAAACCCCAGAAAATTATTTTGGGGAAGTTGAGTGTTTAACAAAAGGCCATTCCACCCACCAGCACTGAAGTTATTTATTTGATTCTGCAGCTCGGCCTGATCAGTATATAGTTTACTCAAACTATATTGGGCGTTTTGCTGAAACTGATTTTGGACCTGGCCTATCACTCCGAGAGCGAAATTTTTCCCGAACGGGAAATTTGCAGGATCATACGCTATCTCATTCACAAACCCTTTGACCTGTTCATCCGCTATGTTTTTGAAAAATTGCCCAGGGTTTTGTATAAAGCCCGGCTGACCTTTAAAACCGCTGTTTATCCAGCTGATAATAGAGTTGGACATCTTGTTCAGAAATGCTCTGGCGATGGATTTTAAGAACTGATCTAATATTCTCAGAGCTATGTCCTTAGCGAACTGAACCACTGTGGGCACTGCATCCACCGCATCTATAACTATGTCGCCTAGGCCAAATATGGCATCGGCCTGCTTGGGTTTAGCCAGAAAGATTATCGCAGCCGGTGACAGAATAGCGATTATGAGCAAACAAGAAACTATTTTTTGAGCTATTGGAGGTAATGGATGCATTTGTGTTAAAAACTCATAAAATTATTATAATTAGTTGCTACTGTTTTATATTTTTTAGTCCATTTATGAGCGCGCTCAGTGCCTCTTGTAAAGTCTGCAGATTATCCATAAATTTATTTGCGCCGCCAATGGCAAGTACAGGATCGCTATCTACCTGTTTTATTCCGCTTACATTTTCTAGTACTCTCTCAAAGCCGTTCATCAGGCCTAAATGGATGCTCAAAAATTCCTGAGGCACTACGATTTTGGACATTCCGCTTATCATGCCACTGATACCCTTGGTTAAAGTGTCAAGATTGGCTAGAGAGTTAGGATCTTCGGGGTTGTTTAGATAATTTTGTAGTGCGCCAGCAAAAAGATTTGCGATAGAAGTTATTACGCCCGATTTGTTATATATGTCAGGGTACTTATTGAAAAGATTATTCATGTCGTCGTGATATTTTAGAACGGATTGCGCGCTATTTGGAGTAGTTTTTACATCCGAGGAAGTAAAGATCTTTTGCGGAACTGGATTATCCAGCTCTGCCTCAAGCGAAGAGCTTAGATTGTCTATGGTAGTCTGGTCAAGACCTCCGGTTTGATTGAGAGCTGCAACAGTGGATACTAGACTCCTTGAAAATTTATCGGTCTCGGTCAAATTTTCATTATCGCCGGTACTGGCTGGAGTGCCGTTGCTATCCGCAGTGCCTTGTCGCTCGGCTATAGTCACGCTGTCAGGCGTACCAGGAATTGTGTCCACCTTGGTCGGGTCGGTGCCATATAAACTTTCCTCCCAGTCCGGTATGCCGTCTCCATCGGTGTCCTGATTCACTAGATCTTTAACAGTCTCGTTGCTGTTGTATACGAGTCCGGATTTTTCCTGCTGCTGATTTTGATAAGCAGACTTTGTTTTTATAAAAAAAAGAGACAGGACCGCAGCCACGCACAAAAAGGACCAAATAACCCTTTTGTTCTTTCGAAAGAAATCACTATTCACCCTTGAATTATAACACTTGTATAAAAGTCAACAAGTAAAAATGTTAGTATTCCGATCCTTTTTCAGTTCTTGGAAATAAACACCCAGTTTTTAAGGGTCATATTTTCAGCTCTAAGGCCTAAAATTTCTTCATAGGACTCAAGTTTTTCAAGGCCTAAATCCCTTAGGTTGCTCGAAAGCCTCTTTCTCTTATGGGCAAAGCCGGCTCGCACTATTTTCCAGAATTTCACTTCGTTTATTTGATTTTCCAAAAAGAATTTCCTGGATATTTCTCCTATATGGATCACTGCCGAGTCTACCTTTGGCCGCGGCTTGAAGTATTCCTTGCCCACTTTCAGCGCAATCCCGGGCTTGCCGTAGGCTTTGACAGATATCGACAGCAAGCTCTCCTTTCCGTCCCTTGCCATTATCCTGTCCGCGACTTCCTTTTGTACCAGAAGTGTCATATCGCTCGGCTGGCGTCGTGCTGTGAGAAATTTTTTCAGGATCGCCCCGGTGATGTTGTAAGGGATATTGGCCACAATTTTATATTTTTGATTTTCGAAAATCTCATCCGTATCTAGCTCCAGGATATCGCCGTGTATAAGAATCATTTTCCCGGACTCCAGTTCGGTAGCGAATTTATTTATCAAGAATTCAAAGAGTTCGCGATCCTTCTCCACCGCTATCACCTGCCCCGCCGCTTCCAAAATTTTTTCCGTCAGCGCTCCTTTGCCGGGTCCTATTTCCAATACCACATCTTTGCTATTTACATTGCCGGCCTCGACTATTTTTTTTAAAATAGTTTCGGACTTTAAAAAATTTTGACCCAAAGATTTTTTTGCCTTCATATGCTCAAATGTAAATTGTTTTTATTCTCCCATCCATCTCCTGCTCCAGCAAGTCCGCCGGAATGTCCGAAATAAATTCCGAAGGCAGATTCATCTGCCGAGAACCGAAAATGGTTCGATAGTTTGCGAATGACAAAAATACCTTTTTCTTCGCTCGGGTGAGAGCCACATAAAACAGCCGGCGCTCCTCCTCGCTGTCTTCGGCGCTTTTGGTTGTTCTCTCCCGCTCGGTCGGGAAGAGTCCCTCCTCCAGTCCCGTTATAAAAACGTAGTCAAACTCCAGTCCTTTGGATGCGTGCACGGTCATCAATTTTATCGCATGATTATCCGTAATTTCTTTTCTTTCGTGTATCACTATGTCGTCCTGATCCGAAGCAAGCGCGGCGTCTTCCAGAAGTTTCTCAACGCCTGCGCCGTTTTCCAGATTGTCGTATTTGAGCGCCAAGGTGGCCAGTTCTTTTATGTTGGCAAGACGTTCCAGCTCGTCTTCTCCTCCGGCAGATAGCTCTGCTTCGATGCCGGATTTTTTAACCGCAAACTTTATGGCTTCCGAAGCTTTCGAGCTTGTTATTTTTTCCCTAATGTCTTCCAGGAGGCTATAAAACCCTTGTATTTTAAGCCTGGTTTTGGCCGGCAGACTCTCTATGTCGCCCGCGAATATTTTTGCCAGGGTAGCTTTGCCTATGCCGCGCTTCGGAAAATTTATTATCCTTTTTATGTCGGAAAGGCTTTCGGGGTTGAGCGCCGCGCGCAAGTATCCCAGCGCGTCTCGGATCTCCTTGCGCTCGAAAAATTTAACCCCAAGCACTTGATAAGGTATATTGTATCGCAGCATCGCCTCTTCGAGCGCCCGCGATTGAAAATTTGCGCGGTACAGTACGGCCACGCTCCCCGCTTTGCTATCAAATATTTCCAAAGCCTTGGTTGCCACAAATTCCGATTCGTCTGTTTCGTCCATCGCTTCGTACAAACCTATTTTTTCCCCTGCGCCGTTCTTGGTAAAAAGATTTTTTTCCGGGCGGAAGACGTTTTTTTGAATTATCGTATTAGCCGCCTCGAGAATGTTTTGAGTCGAGCGGTAATTTTCTTCCAGGAGCACCACCTTCGCGCCAGGAAAATCCTTTTCAAAGCTCAAAATATTTTTCAAGTTCGCTCCCCGCCAGGAATAAATGTTTTGGTCTGCGTCTCCCACCGCGCAAATATTTCCGCTCTTCTCCGACAATATTCGCGCCATGCGATATTGCACCTCGTTCGTATCCTGATACTCATCTATGTGTATGTATTGCCAGCGGTCCTGATATTTTTTTCTGATTTCTTTGTTGTTCTCCAGGAGCTCAAGCGACCGAATCAAGAGGTCGTCAAAGTCCAGAGAATTTTCCTTGCTCTTTTTTTCTTCGTAACCCGGCCACACCCGCGCAACCACTTTGTTAAAGTCTCCCGAGTGTTCGCCGGGGCTGTAAATTTTTTCTCTGTATGCTTCCGGATTTACAAACTTGCTCTTTTCACGGCTGATAACGCTTTTTATCTTGCGCGGTTCGTACTGCTTGGGGTCCAAATCCAGAGATGCCAGTACCTCCTTGATAAGCCCCAGAGAATCCGACTCATCCAAGATGGTGAAATATTTTGTGAAGCCCAGAGCCCTGGCGTTTTCTTTTATGATGTACGCGCCCAAGGCGTGAAAAGTGCTCACGAACGGAGCCGATTCGCGCACAAACTCTTTGTTTATGGCCGCGATTACCCTTTCCCTCATTTCCTTCGCCGCCTTATTGGTAAAAGTTACCGCCAAAATGCTTTCGGGCGGCACCCCTTCTTTTACCAGATTTACTATGCGGTGAACTATAGTTTTGGTTTTACCTGCCCCTGCGCCCGCCACGATGAGCAGCGGTCCGTCCTTGTGTAGAGCCGCTTCTTTCTGCCCGGTATTCAATCCTTCCAAGTGTTGCACGAAGGACAGTATATCACACCATATTTACGGCTTTAGGTCGTCGAGTTTTCCTTCAGAGGCAGCTTTTTCTATGGCATGCCAGACATATTCCAGGTTGCTCTGAGTCTGACCAAAGTTGCCGATCATGGGCTCGAGTCCGGTCGTTCTATGCAGCCAGTTTAAATAGTTGGAAAAAACCTCGTAGTCGTTTTGCGGGTTCGGTATGTCCACCCCGGTAATCTGTACCGGGTTGTTCATTATGCGTGTCCATTCTATCCGGGGATTCTCAAATATTTTTCGTATGCTCCTTTCATAAATCCGCCCTGACTGATTCAACAGATGCCTGGAAAGGTGATACGGGTTCTCTCCGAATACGTGCTGATAGTTCAAATATCCATTTATCCTCGTGCCGGGGTCGTACAAGTTGTTGTTATTATCAATAATCTGCGGCCCGCGGCTATAGCTGTTTGTTATACTGCCCGCGTTCTTGTTACCCGTTGCGTCATGGCTTCCCCTGATATCGTATTTGTTTTCTACCGCATTGTTTGTTCTGCTTGTTGCATTTTGTTGCGGAGTTTTTTCAGTGGAACTGGCCTTTTTCTCAGCCAAATCGCTGTGCTTGCCGTGCCCGGCGTGGCTCTCGGTGCTATGGCTGTGTACTTGGGATGAATGCTCCAAGTCACCATGCCCTCCTACATGCATCTTTGCGGTTTTCTTACCAAACTCTTTTGTTATCTTTTCTGAATTTTCTTCGTTTTGATAATTTCCATGCCTGGCAATTTTTTCTACCCCTTTACTATTGCTATGCTGGACTTGTTGCTCAATGTTATGGTGACCTGCATTTTCAAGCGCGTGTGTATCTCCGCCAATTCCCTTGCCGAGCTCAGCGCCACCGCTGTTCAAGTTTTCGGGCTCAGTGCTTTGTTCAATATGGCTTCCTGCCTCCCCGATCGTGTGGGTATTCTCAGTGGCTCCTTTTCCAAGCTCGCCTGCCCCATTGTTTAATAAGTGTTCTGCGTGATGATGTTCGAACATTCCCGGCATGCCCTCCATCACATATCTTAATACGTATCCCAAAGTCGCGGCTCCTGCGCCTACCAGCACCCCCTTCTTTATTTGTTTGCTTATAAATTTCTTTCTTTCTTCTTCCATCCCGGACTTTATGCTTTTAGCCCTGGAGGATATCAAATTGTCGATTTTCTTTTTTATTTCCCGGTTATTCTTATCAGCCAAGGATTCCTTGAGCACCATCGCCTTATTCAGACTACTGACAAAATTGAATTGGTTGGCCATGATTGATTTAGCATCGCCAAAATTCACTTCGCCCCTTTCTATTTTACCTTGGGCATGTTCAATGCTCGCCACGAGCAAGGCCAGCCGCTTCTCTTTTTGTTCTTTTATTTTTTTCCGCTCTTCCGGCTCCATAAACTCTTCTGCCGGATCTTCAACAAAAGAGCCTTCCAGCTCCGCCGTAAGCGTCTCAAACCTTCTGGTCAGATGCGCTACATCGACAACGCTTCCCAATTCCCCCTTCCTCCGCAAGCTTCTCTGGCGCTCCTGTTCATCTATGGATTTCCGTATCTTTTTTGCGCCATTCTTGTCTCCATTTTTCCGAGCTTCCTCCAGCTGCTTTCGAAGCTGAGAAATATTCATTGCTATTTTTCCAGTTGCAACCCTGTTTTTGCCGTATCTCGCTTCTTTGCTTTTCTTTTTTAATTCCTCCATAGCCCTGATTCTTCCTCTGATCCCGCCAACCACTCCGCCCACCGCTGCCGTACCGGCGTAAGCTAAAATATTCAATTGCGAGGCAGCGGCAGCTCCTCTCACGCCTCTTCTTGCCAGGAAGCCGGCGGCGACCAAGGCCCTGTTCGTATTATTTTTTAAAGTAAGTATGTTCCCCAGTTTGCCTAAGGTTTTCAGATTTTCTTTCCTGCCCGGTCCCCTTGATATATCTTCCATTTCCTTTTCAAATTCCGGGTGGGTGTTTGAAAGTTGTTGCCACTGAATAAAGCCGTCTATCCTGCCCATCTCTTCGATAGCCTTGCCTTTTTCTGTTTCTTTCTGTGTTTTTATATACAAAACATCATTTCTTGCGTCCTCATATTCCTTCTTGGCCTTTTCATATTTTCTGCGCTTTCCTTCATCTATCAGTTTCATCCACTTCGGCCTTCTCTTTTGCTGGCTCCACTCCCAAGGGATTTCTCTGAATGCATTGGCTGCTTTATTGAAGCGCAAGACCGTGTCCTCCTCATACCTATTGAAGTTCATTACGTTCAAATAATAATATTTTACAGTATTATCGGTTTTATCATGATATACCCGGTAGTCCTTTATTCCGTCGGTCAGTCGGGCCATATCTTCATCCACCAATTTCTTTCCCTCATCCGTGTTTATTAGCTCCGCAAAAGCTTCCTGCCTGAGTCTTTGCATTTCAGATTCTTTTTTCCAAGCCTCGCCCGCGCTTTTAGGAGCCTTTTTAATGGCTTTAATGAACGCATGGAGCTTGCTTTTTGGATCGGTTTCAGACGCCATCTTTTTCTTAATATAATCAGAGTACTGAGTCTCAGCTCCTTCGGTGACTATATCAAGCATTCTCTTCTGCAAGTTTTGGATCACAAACAATTTTTGTTCCTCGGAAAGGCTCTTAAAACGTTCCGGAACTCTGTCGTCCAGGCCGTATCTTTTCAGAAACTTATCTACCGTTTCACCCAACTCCTGCGGTTTTTTTTCTTCCTCGGGTTGTATCGTCGCCTCGATCTTTGGGCCTCCTTCAGATTTTTCCTTCTGGGGCTCTGCAGCCTTTTCTGCTCTCTCCGCCGGTATTATTACTTTATCCTGCGTCTCTTCTACTTTTTCCTCCGATGCTCTTGTTTCTTGGGTTTTCGGTTCGGCTTCTGTACCGTTGCCTTTCCAGAATTTTATTTTTTCCGCAAAGTCAGTCCAAATTTTTCTGCCGGAGTCTTTTTTTGTTGCATCTCCGAACCTGGCCTCGTGCTCTTTTATGTTTCGTTCCATTCTGAGGGAAGAAATTTTTTTGTTCAGCTCATATCTCTTATCCAGTATTTCGTTCAGTTTTTCCGGCTCTATATCTTCATTCAGACCCTCGCCCAAAGAATCCCGTTCCTCGTCGAGTTTTTTAATCTCCTCATCAACTCTTCTTTTTATAGTGTTAAAGGTTTCTTGTGGCATAAGGATGTTACTGCAGGTATTCAACAAGATGTTCGTTTAGTTTGGTGACCTGCTCGACTATTATTTTGGTTTGCAGTTCTTGCATTGTGTTTAACTTACTTTCGCCACTCAAATTTCTGCTGGAGACTATGTCGATTTTTCCGTTCTTATTCTTTCTGAAGATTGTTTTTTTAGAGAAAGACACAGATTCTTCCTCGACGTAATTCCCGCCGTTCCCGCTCTTAAATTTTAGTATTAAAAAATCTATTTTTGTAACGAGACGGTCGCTGCCATCTTTGGATACTTCTATATCTTTGAGTTTTAAAAACTCTTTTCCCAGAAGTGTTTTTAATTCTTTGCTGTCCTCTATCATTTTTTTAA
>DASZPN010000073.1:0-9770 GCA_035549995.1 Minisyncoccota bacterium | reverse complement strand
CTGGCTTTTAAAGTTGCTACCGACCCATTCGTGGGCCAGCTGATTTTCTTCCGCGTGTATTCCGGCTCCCTCGCCGCCGGTTCTTATGTCTACAACCCCCGCACCCGCAACAAAGAGCGCATCGGCCGCATCCTGCGCATGCACGCGAACGACCGCGAAGAAGTGAAAAAAGTTTTCGCCGGTGAAATCGCCGCCGCGGTAGGCCTGAAAGATACCATAACTTCGGACACTCTTTGCGATGAAAACAATCCCGCCGAGCTGGACCGCATCGTCTTCCCGGAACCGGTCATTTCCATGCGCATAGAGCCGAAAACCAAGGCCGACCAGGAAAAGATGGGCATGGCGCTAAACCGATTGGCCCAGGAAGACCCGACTTTCCGCGTATCTACCGACCAGGAAACGGGGGAGACTATCATCGCCGGCATGGGCGAACTGCACCTGGAAATCATCGTGGACCGCATGAAGCGCGAATTCTCCGTGGAGGCGAACGTGGGTAAGCCGCAGGTGGCTTACCGTGAGACCATCACCGGCAGCTCCGAAGCGGAAGGCAAATACATCAAGCAGTCCGGTGGCCGCGGCAACTACGGCCACGTGAAGATCAAGGTCAAGCCGATGCAGATGCTTACCAAAGAAGAAATTGAGGAACTGCCCAAGAACACCAAGCGCTCTGAGGGCTTTGAATTCGTCAACAACATCAAAGGCGGCGTGATTCCGCAGGAGTATATTCCGGCCTGCGAAAAGGGCTTCAAGGAAGGCCTGGACCGCGGCATCGTGGCCGGATTCAAGATGGTGAACGTGTCCGTGGACCTCTGGGACGGCTCTTACCACGAAGTGGACTCAAACGAAATGGCTTTCAAAATCGCCGCCTCTATGGCGGTGCAGGATGCCTGCAAGCGCGCGAACCCGGTGATACTCGAGCCGATGATGAAGGTGGAAGTCGTTACCCCGGAGAAATTTATGGGCGATGTCACCGGCAACCTATCCTCCAAGCGCGGCATCATCGAAGGCATGGAAGACCGCGGTATGAACAAAGTCATGCGCGCAGTTGTGCCGCTCTCCGAAATGTTCGGCTACATGACAGGGCTCCGTTCTATGACCGAAGGCCGCGCCTCTTTCACTATGGAATTTTTGAGATACGATATCGTGCCGCAAAACGTAGCGGAAACTATCATCGCTGGCAGGAAGTAAAACTCTGTTGACTAAATCCAATAATATTGTAATCTAAGCCACAGACACGTCCGGTTGAATTTGTTGTTTGCCTCTAGCATCTTTACGGGTGTTTGGGGCAAACAATAATTCCTAATCATTTCATTAAAAATAAAAAAATGGGAAAATTTATTTATCGTAAAACCCAAAAAGGTCTAATATTGCCTGGTCCGAGGTCTACAAATGAAATATTTGTTACCTCTGAAACGAGGGGAGCTTTTCCGGGAAACGAAAAAGATGCGACAAAAATTTGCTTATCTGATGAAAATGCGGCAAAAATCGCATTACATACGCTTTATGGAAATGCAAAATAATTAACCCGCCCGCAAAAAACCTGCTCCGGCGGGTTTTCTTTTTGTCTGAAAATGATAATATTTTCTTATGTCTCTCCAACGATTTCCCGGGCTGATTGATGCGCACGTGCACTTGCGCGAGCCGGGGGCTACGCACAAGGAGGATTTCTATAGCGGCAGTCGGGCCGCGGTCGCAGGCGGGTTCGCTTTTATCATAGATATGCCGAACAACCCGACGCCCACCATCACCGCCGATGCGCTCGCCGAGAAAATCGAGCTTTCCAAGAAAGCTATGTGCGACATCGGCTTTCACTTCGGCACCAACGGCAAAAATCTGGAAGAATTTCCAAAAGTCTGGGGCAACCCGCGGGTCTTCGGCTTAAAAATTTATTGCAACCACACCACCGGCGAGATGCTCATCGAGGACAAGGCATTGCTCCAGAAAGTTTTTGAAGCTTGGGAATCTGACAAGCCGATACTCGTGCACGCGGAAGGCGAGCAGCTCGAGACGGCGCTTCACCTGGCCAAAAAATTCGGCCGGCGGCTGCACGTCTGCCACATCTCGCAGGCAAGCGAAGTGGCGCTGGTACGCCGGGCCAAGGAAGCAGGCGAGCCGGTCACCGCCGGGGTATGCCCGCACCACCTTTACTTTACCAAGGACTCCGTTTTCAAAACACCCGGCTTCGGAATTATGAAGCCGCCCCTCGGCACGCAGGCGGATCAGGACGCGCTCTGGGAGGGAATCCTGGACAATACTATCGATATCGTAGAGACGGACCACGCTCCGCACACTATTGAGGAAAAGACAAAAACGCCGCCGGCTTTCGGCGTGCCGGGGCTCGAAACCGCGCTTGGCTGCCTGTGGAAAGCGGTCCGGGACGGCCGGCTGGACGAAGGCGACGTGGTGAATCTGCTTTACAATAATCCCAAGAAAATTTTTGAAGTGCCGGAACTCCTGGAGACTTATGTAGAGCTCGATCCGGAAGAGCCCTGGACGGTGGGCGAGGGCGGCTACGAGACCAAGTGCGGCTGGTCGCCGTTTGAAGGCATGACTCTCTACGGCAAGCCGAAGAAGGTCGTGATAAAAGGCCAAGTCGTTCTGGAAGACGGAAAGATTTTGGAAAAATAATTATGCTCCACGAACCATTTTACGACCCCAAGAAAACTTACGAAGAAAATTTTGCCGAGGGCCCCTTCGGCGCGTTTGCGAATGGAGAAATTTTAACTAGCGGCGAGCCCAAGTACGAATTTCTCGGGCAGAAGGTAAATTCGTTGTTCGGGATTCCCGCCGGGCCGCTAATCAATGCGAATTTCTGCCGGGCCGCTTTTCAAAAAGGTTTTGATATATGCGTTTACAAGACGGTGCGCTCCGACACTTATCCCTGTCATCCGTTTCCGAACGTTCTTTCGGTCAAAGTGGAAGGCGACCTGACGATGGAAAAGGCGCAAGAAAAATTGGTGGCCGATGACGAGTATGTCGAACCAATTTCTATCACCAATTCTTTCGGGGTTCCCTCGCGCGATGTGCCTACCTGGCAAGCCGACGTGAAAAAAGCTTTGGCCTCCGCCGGCCCGGGCCAAGTTTTGGTGCTAGGTTTTATGGGTACGGTCAAAGAAGGCCAGACTGAAGAAGGATTCATAGCCGATTACGCTCTGGCGGCGAAATTGGCCAAGGAAACAGGAGTAAAAATTTTGGAAACTAATTTGTCCTGTCCAAATATCGGCAACGAGGGCTTGGTTTGCTACAACCTGGATATGACGGAGAAAGTCTGCGCCGCTATTCGGAAGGAAATCGGCGATACTCCGCTTTTGCTCAAGGTTGGATATTACAAGGATTATGCTGACGTGAAAAAACTCGCTGAGATCGCGGGCAAGTATGCCCAAGGGATTTCGGCTATCAATACGATTTCTGCCGAGGTGGTGGACAAGGACGGCAAGCAAGCCTTGCCGGGCAAGAACAGAGTTCGCTCCGGAGTCTGCGGGTCTTCCATCAAATGGGCTGGCCTGGAAATGGTCGGCAAACTCAAGCAAGCGCGAGCAGAAGTCGGCGGAAATTGGAAGATAGTCGGCGTAGGCGGGGTCACTAAAGCCGAAGACTTCAAAGAATACCTGGATGCCGGGGCGGACGCAGTCATGAGCGCCACCGGAGCGATGTGGAATCCGTACCTCGCGCGGGAGATTAAAAGCAAATATAATATTTAAATTATGAGCATGGAAAAAGAAGTCGCGCGGGCGCTGGTGGAGATAGGGGCGGTTCGGTTCACGCCGGATGCGCCGATTACTTTCAAATCCGGCATTATCTCGCCGGTGTATGTGGACAACCGCAAGCTGCCGTTTTACCCCAAAGAGTGGAAAGTAGTTCTGTCCGCCTTTGAGAAAAAAATAAAAGAGAACAAGATTCATTTTGATATCGTGGCGGGCGTGGAATCCGGCGGCATTCCGCACTCGGCCGCGCTCGGATTTATGCTCGATACGCCGTCGGTCTTTGTGCGCAAGCAGTTGAAGGACCACGGCACCAAGAGCCGCATCGAGGGCGGGGAAGTCCGCGGGCAGGCGGTGCTATTGGTAGAGGATATGGTTTCGACCGGCGCGTCCAGTCTGGCGGCGGTGGAAGCCTTGCGGGACGAATTCGCGGTGGTGACCGACTGCATCGCCATAGTCAGCTACAATTTTCCGGACGCGTTGGAAGCCTTTGAAAAAGCGAATGCCACCCTGCACTCCTTGACGACATTTCCGGTAATCCTGGAGGAAGCCGTGGCGCTCGGCAAGATTTCCGAACCGGACGCGGAAAGAGTCCGGGCCTGGTTTGCCGACCCGTACAATTGGGTCGCCAAGGTATGAATGCCTCCGAAAAGTACGACCGGCGCGCGAGGGATATAGATTCTCTCCTGTGCGTGGGATTGGATGCGGATTTTGAAAAAATTCCGGAGCGGTTTAAAAAATTGGAATTTCCCCAGTTTGAGTTTAACAAATGGATAATAGAGGAAACGCACGAGTACGCTGCGGCTTACAAGCCGAACAGCGCTTTTTATGAGGCTCGCGGGGACGCCGGAATGAAAGAACTAAAAATGACTATGGATTATTTGATTCGGAATCACCCGGATATCTTTACCATTTGCGATGCCAAGCGCGCCGACATCGGCAACACCAATCGCGGCTACGTATCCGCTATCTTCGACTGGCTGGGCTTTGACGCGGTGACCGTGAACCCGTATCTCGGCAGGGAAGCAGTCCAGCCGTTCCTGGATCGAAAGGACAAAGTCTCCATAATCTTGTGCCGGACCTCCAACCCCGGCTCCGGAGAATTTCAGAGTCTGGAATTTTCCGGCAAACATCTTTGGCAGATTATCGCCGAGACAGTGGCGGGGGAATGGAACGCAAATCAAAACTGCATGCTGGTGGCTGGCGCCGCTCATCCGGATGAAATAAAAAAACTCCGCGAGCTTGCTCCGGAGATGACATTCCTCGTGCCCGGCATCGGCGCGCAGGGAGGGGATTTGGAGGCAGTACTTGCGGCCGGCCTGGATCAAAACGGCCGCGGGCTCATCATAAATTCAAGCAGAGGAATAATTTTTTCGGAGAATCCCAAAGAGGAAGCCAGAAGGATCACAAATCATACTAGAATATATCGGGGAAAGTTCATTTAATGCTAGCAATGGCGATAGTATCTGGTTCTTTAAAACCATTGCGTGTCCAATATTCCTTTATTTTGGCGAACACTTTTCCAGAATTGGTGGCATCGTCTACCAATACAGTGACAGCCTGGTCTTTGTAGGAATTCTTTTTTAAAAAATCCACTTCCGCTTCACCATCTTTGAAATTAATCGTATATCCCACTATATGAGCCCCTTCATTTAGCCATTTGGGTATTATTATTCCTAGCGGCTTGCTTGTCTCAGAAAAGTTTTTTACAAAAGAGCCCAGACCGAGCAACATGGCGTTTGCGACTAAAAATACGTTGCGTTTGTCCTTGCCCAACTCAATGGCTTTCTGTTCAAATTTTTCCTGCCAAAATTCAAAACCTTGACGGGATAATTGAGCCAATTTTCCTCCCTGCACCGAGCCTTGCCCTAAGCTCTCTAAGGATTCTCTTATTATCTCTCGCAGCTCGGGTTTGTTTTCTGCTCCGGTCTTGGTTTTTTTTAAAACATACCCCACATATCTTTCCAGCAATATTTTTTGTTCTTCCGGGTTATCTTGAAGACCTTTTAACGTAAGATACAGAGCTTCATTCTCAAAATAGTTATCATTTAATGTTTCTATCTCATCCTTATTGAGCAAAGCCTCCTTATATTGAAGAGCATAGCGCACATCCGACGGCAGTATTTTGGCATCTTTCTGTGATTGGCCCTCGCCCCCTTTATTTTTACGTTCAAAATTAAGTCTCATGTTACTTGCCTTTATAATAAGCAATATCAAGCCTTTTATCAATTGCTGGGTTATATTTGACAAGCATTTTTAATCTGCTAGTATTGTAGCCAGTATATAAAAAAGGCCCTTTCGGGTTTTTTTATGTGCTTTTTTTATCAAATTCCGCCTCACGGCGGGTCGCCGAAGAGGCGATATTATTAAATAAGCTTGTAATTAAGCCTTAGCGACTGGTTCTCGTACGCTGGGTCTTAGTTGGGAGCAAAAAGTAAAAAAATATGGCAGAAGAATTTAAAAGAGACAAGCCGCACATCAACGTAGGCACCATCGGCCACGTTGACCACGGCAAGACCACTCTGACCGCCGCTATCCTCCATGTCCTCGACATGGCCGGCAAGCAGGTCAGGCTGAAGGGCGTGGATCAAATCGACAACGCCCCGGAAGAAAAGGCTCGCGGAATCACCATTAACATTTCGCACAACGAGTACTCGACGGATACCCGCCACTACGCGCACATCGACGCTCCGGGCCACGCCGACTACATCAAGAACATGATCACCGGCGCAGCCCAGATGGACGGCGCTATCCTGGTGGTGGCTGCAACCGACGGCGCGATGCCGCAGACTCGCGAGCACGTGCTTCTTGCAAAGCAAGTGGGCGTGCCCAAAATAATAGTCTTCTTAAACAAGTGCGACATGGTGGACGATAAAGACATGCTCGACCTAGTGGAAGAAGAAATCCGCGAACTCCTCGGCAAGCAGGGCTTTGACAAGGACTGCCCGGTTATCCGCGGCTCGGCCCTGAAGGCTCTCGAGTCCAAGTCTGTCGACGATGAATGGGCCAAGAAGGTTCTTGACCTTACCAACGCCCTTGATACTTATATCCCCGTACCGGTTCGCGATACAGCCAAGCCGTTCCTCATGCCGGTGGAAGACATCTTTTCCATCGAAGGCCGCGGAACTGTTGTGACCGGTAAGATTGAAAGAGGCGTGGTCAAGGTCGGCGAAGATGTGGAAATAGTGGGCATCAAGCCGACTCAGAAGACCACCGTCACCGGCATCGAAATGTTCAACAAGAATCTCCAGGAGGGTATGGCGGGCGACAACGCAGGTATACTTCTCCGCGGTCTCAAAAAGGAAGATGTAACCCGCGGTCAGGTTCTGGCCAAGCCGGGCAGCGTCACTCCGCACGACCACTTTACCGCTGAGATCTACGTCCTCAAGAAAGAGGAAGGCGGACGCCACACTCCGTTCTTCAAGGGCTATAAGCCTCAGTTCTATATCCGCACGACCGACGTGACCGGCGATGTGACTTTGGCCGAAGGTACCGAGATGGTGATGCCGGGTGACACAGTTTCCATCACCGTAAAGCTGGTGACCCCCGTAGCTCTGGAAGAGCAGCAAAAGTTCGCCATCCGCGAAGGCGGCAAGACCGTCGGCGCCGGCGTGGTGACCAAGATCCTGGGCTAATCAATCCAAAATAAACCTATGCCGACCAAGGAAGCAAAAACTAAAAAGCCTGCCCGCAGCAGCACTTCGGCTGCAAAACCGAAGGCGCCCAGGGCGGCAAAGAAAAAAGACGAAGGCAAGGTAGTGCTCCGCATCCGGGTGCGCGCATACGAGAGCAAGATACTGGATGCGTCGATCAAGCAGATCATCGATACTGCGCTCCGCTACGATGCGGAGATAGTGGGACCGGTGCCTCTGCCTACGGAAATCAAGAAGTACACCGTCAACCGCGCTTCTTTCGTTTACAAAAATACACGAGAACAATTTGAAATGAGAGTGCACAAGCGGCTGATAGATATCGTCAATCCCAATGCGAAGACGGTGGAAGCATTAACCAACCTTTCGCTGCCTTCCGGCGTAGACATAGACGTAAAGATGCTTTAAGAGTATATGAAATTTATTCTGGCCACAAAAGAAAATATGACCGAGTATTTTACCGAAGACGGCAAAGCTATTCCGGTGACAATACTCTCGGCCGGACCAGTCACCGTGACCAGGGTTTTTGAGAAAGGAAAGGACGGTTATTCTGCGGTGCAGGTGGGTTACGGCGAGCAAAAAAAGCACCGGGTCAGCCGCGCCCGCGCGGGCCAGACCAAGGGCGTCCTGTATAAGGAGCTCAAAGAGTTCAGGCTCAAGGATTCGGACAAGCTGGAAAACAAAGAAGGCGATACGGTCGACGTATCCATCTTTGCTCCCGGAGACAAACTCCAGGTTTCGAGCGTTTCCAAAGGCAAGGGCTTTCAGGGCGTGGTCAAGCGCCACGGCTTCGGCGGCGGCCCCCGCAGCCACGGCCAAAAGCACTCCGAACGCGAGCCGGGCTCGATCGGCGGCGGTCTCCGCACTCACGTGCCGAAAGGTATGCGCATGGCCGGCCGGATGGGTGGCGACAGGATCACCCAGAAGAATTTGGAAGTCGTGCTGGTGGACAAGGAAAACAACCTGCTCCTGGTCAAAGGCGCTGTTGCCGGCGTGCCGGGCAGTCTGGTGGAAATAGTCAGCAGGTAATTTGAGATAATTTTATGGAAGCCAAAATTTACAACCAAAAAGGGGATATAGCCGGTTCGATAAATTTGCCCGAACGTGTTTTCGCCGCCAAATGGCGAGCGGACTTGGTGCACCAGGTGGTGGAGAGCATGAAGAGCAACAAGCGCTCCGGCACTGCTGATACCAAGGGCCGCGGAGAAGTCTCCGGCGGAGGCAAGAAGCCCTGGCGCCAGAAGGGCACCGGACGCGCCCGGCACGGCTCCACCCGTTCCCCCATCTGGGTGGGCGGAGGAGTGACCCACGGCCCGCTTTCGGAGAAGAACTACAAGCGCAAAATATCCAAAAAGATGCGCGCCCAGGCATTATTCTCTGTGCTTTCCAAAAAATGGAAGGACGGCGAAGTAATTTTCGTGGAGAGTCTGGATATGCCGGCAATCAAGACCAAGGACGCCGCGGGCGTAGCGAATAAGCTTTCCAAAGCTTCCGGAGTAAAGGCGCTGGCGGGCGGAAAAAAGCCCAAAGTCCTGGTGGCCCTCTCCGGCCGCAACCAAAAGACTGAAAAGAGTTTCCGCAATCTGCCCCAGCTAGAGATTTCTTTCCTGAAAAATTTGAATCCTCTGGACGCGCTGAATTATCAGTATCTTCTCATAGAGAATCCCAAGGAGAGCGTAGCTTTTCTGGATTCGCGCGGAAAATAATTTTATGAACATCGGCACGATAATAAAAAACCCGAGAGTAACCGAAAAAGCCTCTTTGCTAATGGAAGGCAACGTGTATGCTTTCGATGTGGCAGAATCGGCCAATAAAGAAGAAGTCGAGAAGGCCGTATTCTCAATTTATAAAGTCCACCCTCTAAAAGTGAGGATCCTGCCGGTTCCCAGAAAGAGCACCTTCGTACGCGGCAAAGCCGGCATGCGCAAAGGCGGCAAGAAAGCCCTGGTGTACCTCAAGGAAGGTGACAAAATAGAATTCGTATAAATTTTTAGATATGAAAAAATACAACCCGACATCAAAATCCAGAAGGCAGATGACAAACGTGACTTATCGCGGCGTTTTGACCGCGGACAAGCCGGAGTCATCTCTCACTCACGGTTTTCGCCGCAGCGTGGGCCGCAACAGCCAGGGCCGCATCACCACCCGGCACAAAGGCGGGGGACACAAGCGCCTTTATCGCGACGTGGATTTCTCGTACGACAAACTGGATATTCCAGCTAAAGTTAAAACCGTTGAATACGATCCAAACCGCTCTGCCTTCATCGGTCTCGTGAATTACAAAGACGGTGAAAAGCGCTACGTGGTCTTGCCAAAATCCGTAAAGCCGGGCGATGATTTCATAGTTTCCGAACACGCCGAACTCAAAACCGGCAACCGCCTCCCGCTTAAAAATATTCCGGTGGGCACTTTCGTGTAC
>DASZPN010000072.1:0-11710 GCA_035549995.1 Minisyncoccota bacterium | reverse complement strand
AGCCGCCGCTCCTGGAGGAGGCGCACCGGAAGATTATGCGTCTGGAGATAGAGAAGGAAGCTCTGAAAAAAGAAATCGAGAGCGATACAGTGGCGGAAAATTCCAAGGCGTTAAAAACCCGCGTCAAAGAAATCGACAAAGAGATCGGTAATTTGAATGAAAAAACCAAGGAACTTGAACTCAAGTGGCAAAATGAAAAGAATACCGTGATGGAAATCCGCTCGATAAAAAAGGAACTCGAAGCTATGCGTCTTGAAGCTGAAAATGCCGAGGCCAGGGCGGATTTATCACGTGCGGCGGAGATACGTTACGGCAAAATACCGTCCTTGAAAAAGGATCTCGACGTAAAGCTCGCCCGATTGAAGAAGCTGCAAAAATCCCGCCGGATACTCAAAGAAGAAATTACTGCCGAAGATATTGCCGAAGTCGTTTCCCGCTGGACGGGTATTCCGCTCACCAAAATGCTGGAAGAAGAGCGGGCTAAACTCGAAAAGATGGAGAGCGAGCTCAAGAAGCGAGTGGTTGGGCAGGATGAGGCAATCAAGCGCGTGGCGGATGTAATTCGCCGTTCCCGCGCCGGAATTTCCGATCCCAACCGGCCCATTGGATCATTTATATTCTTGGGGCCGACCGGCGTGGGCAAGACCGAGCTTACCAAGGCCCTGGGTCAGTTTATGTTCAACGACGAGCGCGCGGTCATTCGCGTGGATATGTCCGAGTATATGGAGCGGCACAGCGTGTCCAAGCTGATCGGCTCTCCGCCCGGCTACGTGGGCTACGATGAGAGCGGCCAGCTAACTGAAGCGGTGCGCCACCGCCCCTATGCGGTCGTGCTCTTTGACGAGATAGAGAAAGCTCATCCGGAAGTCTTCAACATGCTGCTCCAGGTTTTAGATGATGGACGTTTGACCGACGGCAAGGGCAGGGTGGTAAATTTCAAGAACACTATTATCATCCTTACTTCCAACATAGGCTCGCAGTTCGTGGAGAAGATGGAATCCATAGGATTTTCTAACAAGACCGAAAAGGAGGACTACAGCGCTGTAAAAGACAAAGTCACTGACGCGCTTAAGGATTATTTCCGTCCGGAGTTCTTGAACCGCCTGGATGAGATAATTGTCTTTGACATTCTGTCCGAAGAAGCTATCAAGGAAATCGTAAACCTGCGCATTCAGGTGGTCCGTGACCGGCTACTGGCCAAGGGTATCGGCTTTGATATCTCGGAAGAAGCTCTGTCTTACTTGGCCAAGGAGGGCTACAATCCGCACTACGGCGCGCGCCCGCTCAACCGGTTGATTCAGAACAAGATTTTAAACCCGGTAGCCTCGTATATTATCGGCAATGGCGTCAAGAAAGGGGACGCGGTAGTAGTTTCCATCAAGAACGGCGAACTCTTTATTGAAAACAAAAAAGGCCGAGGCAGGATAAAAAGTCCGATCAAAGTCCGGCCAAAATCCAAAGCTTAAATACAAAAAGAACCCCGAGGGGTTCTTTTTGTATTGTGCCGCGGAGAGGACTTGAACCTCCATGGAGTTGCCCCCACTACTACCTGAAAGTAGCGCGTCTGCCAATTTCGCCACCGCGGCAATCTATCTGCGGGTGCGCCGGGAAGGATTCGAACCTTCGTAGCCCTAAGGGCGCTTGATTTACAGTCAAGTGCAATTGACCACTCTGCCACCGACGCGTCCGTATAAAATAGCATAAAATTCTTCTTTTTGCTAGATTTATTACACTGCTCCCGTAGTTCAACGGATAGAATGCAAGTTTCCGGAACTTGTGATCGAGGTTCGATTCCCCGCGGGAGCACAAAAAAATCCCCCGTAATTTACGGGGGATGTAACAAATCGATGATTGATTATCTCACTGCCGGTACAACTAATATGATCGGCTCCTTCTCCGTGCTTTTCCACAGACTACCGTTGTTTGAATCGTAATACTCGGGTCCCAGACGATTTTCGTACATCTCGACATACACTATGTATGGTTTTTCTTGGTTGCATAGAAATAAAACTCTCGGATTCTTATTCTCCAATGATCTCTCATACCATAAGTCGAAATTATCTTTGGAAAACTGCACTATCTGGTTTTCGGTTGTTAAAGCCAATCTTTTAGGATTATTTCCTAACAATCCGAAAAAATCAGACATTTTCCCTGTTTTGTTTGGAGTAATCAGAAAGGCTTCTACTTCTATTTCGGGCGTAGTTTTGCACGGCGGACTTTCTAATTTATCGAATTCATCCACCCCCAAACGGAATACGTCCTTCGCATCTTTGATGTTTGTTTTACCGTCTGTCTTGGGTATTACAAATTTGCCGATAAATTCCAAATCCGGAATTTTTGTGAAGGTACTCTTTTGCATAACTGACTATTTTAAATTGTTTGGAATATTTTTTAGAACAAAATTAGCCCTCATTATAATAATAAAATATGTCAAAAGTCAAATTAAGGGCTACAAGGCATTGTATAATTTGATAATTTGTGCTATTGTTACTCTAAATCCCCGCGGGGATTTTATTTTACTCAAATGGAAATACGCAACATCGCTATCATAGCCCACGTGGACCACGGCAAGACGACTCTGACCGATGCTCTGATGCGCCAGAACGGCGCCGCGGAGGAGGGTACGACCATGGACTCGAATGCGCTCGAACAGGAGCGCGGGATAACTATCTACTCCAAGAACACTTCTATCAATTATCCTTCGGCGAGCTCAGGACGTCCCGTAACTAAAATAAACATCGTGGACACTCCCGGGCATGCGGACTTCGGCTCGGAGGTGGAGCGCGTGCTGCGCGCGATTGATTCGGTCTTGCTTCTGGTGGATGCCGTGGAGGGTCCGATGCCGCAGACGCGCTTTGTGCTGAAGAAATCCTTGGAACTAGGGCTCAAGCCGATTGTGGTCATAAACAAGATAGACAAGCCGGCCGCCGATCCGGCCCGGGTGCACGAAGAAGTTCTTGAGCTCTTTCTCGAGCTCGGCGCGAATGACCAGCAGATAGATTTCCCCACTATTTACGCGATCGGCAGGGAAGGCAAGGCATTCAAAAAAATCGGAGACGATTCCAAAGACCTCTCACCATTACTCGATCTCGTGCTTGAGAAAGTTCCCGTTGCATCGGGGAGGGAAAATGAAAAGATGTCCGCTCAGGTTTTCAATCTGGCTTACGATAACTTCCTCGGCCGTATGGCTATCGCCAGGATTTATTCCGGTAAATTGCTCTCCAGTGAAGAAGTTTTTGTGAAAGGCCAGAACGGTATCCGCCGGGGCAAGATAACCAAGCTCTTTACTTTTGAAGGAATCAACAGAAAAGAAGTACCGGAAGCGACCGCCGGGGATATAACCCTCGTGGCCGGCATCCCGGATATATTCATCGGCGAGACGATTTGCGAGGATGAATCCGTGCCGGAGATGCCGCATATAGCCATCGACGAGCCGACCCTGTCGCTTAATTTTTTGGTGAACGATTCGCCGTTTGCGGGCAGGGAAGGAAAATTTTTGACTTCGCGTCAGCTGCGCGAGCGCCTGGAAAAAGAATTGGAAGTGAACGTGGGCCTGCGGGTGGACTTTTCACCGGATCAGGGCAAGAAAACTTCAGGTCCGAGTTTTTTTAAAATTTACGGGCGCGGAGAGCTGCATCTGGCCGTGCTACTCGAGAATATGCGCCGGGAAGGATTTGAGATGCAGGTTTCCGAACCGGAGGTAATAATCAAAGAAGAAGACGGCGTTAAAAAAGAACCTTACGAAGAACTGGTCATCGACGTGCCGTCCGAGTTTTCCGGAGGCGTCATAGAAAAGATCGGCCGGCGGCGCGGCCTGATGAAGACGATGTCGGAGAAAGACGGAGTGACTCGAATGACTTTTGAAATACCGACCCGCGGGCTTCTGGGTTATCGCGGGGAATTTATCATCGATACTAAAGGCGAAGGCATAATGTCATCCCGTTTTGTCGGGTTTAAAGAATACGCAGGAGAGATCAGGCGGCGCGAGTACGGCTCGATGACTTCAATGGTCCCCGGTAAGGCTGTAGCCTTTGCCCTTGCAAATTTACAAGAACGTGGTATTCTATACATAGGGCACGGCACTGAGGTGTACGAGGGTATGGTCATCGGCAACGTCCTAAAGGGCGACGAGATGGCTGTTAACCCCACCAAGGGTAAGCAATTGACCAATATGCGCGCCTCCGGCACGGATGAGGCCATAGTCCTCAAGCCGGCTTTTATTTTGAACATAGAAAGGGGATTGGAAGTGATGAGCGAGGATGAGTATCTAGAGATTACTCCTTTGTCCGTTCGTCTGCGCAAGAAGCACTTGACCGAGCTCGACCGCGTGCGAGCCGCCCGGGCAGAATCCTAGCTTTCCACATTTGACACCTTTCGTACAGTATGTATTATATAAGAGTAATCAAACGAATTCCTAAACATTTATGGCGACTAATATAACTTTCAAACCGAAACAGGTAACCAAAAAGATAACTTCTCATCTGCAGGACCGCGCGCGCGACGTGATACTAAATCGTTTCGGCTTAAACGAAGAAGCTGATAAAAAGACTCTCGAAGAGATAGGTAAAAAATACAATATAACCCGCGAGCGCGTACGCCAGATTGAGGATGCGGCCATTGCTCTCATCAAAAAGTCCGAGGCTTACAAGGCCGAGCAGGCTGTGTTTGAAGAGTTG
This sequence comes from Minisyncoccota bacterium, assembly GCA_035549995.1. Classification (GTDB taxonomy): domain Bacteria; phylum Patescibacteriota; class Minisyncoccia; order Phycocordibacterales; family UBA9973; genus UBA9973. Next base: position 7,034 of record DASZPN010000072.1, on the reverse strand, counting down.
CGCGAGATCATGCATTCCCTGGGGGCTATCGTAGCGGAGCATGATCTTTTGGAGCATATTTCCAAAGACAAGGCTACTCAGAATCACATCAACTTTTATCTTGTGCTGGGGGATTCTTTCCGTCGCCACAGAGAAGACGAACATTTTCATGCCCGATGGAGCGTGGACGATGAAGTCGCAGGCAAGGTGCACGATTCTCTACGCAAGCTTTACACCAGTCTGTCCGATGAAGATCTGATTCCGGAGACGGAAATGATAAAAAGATTTTTCGATCACATGAAAGATATGGCGGACAAGTACAAGGATGAAGAGATCGCCAGACGCTGGCTCCGCATGTCCAAGAGGATTTCCAAGAATCCGCTCGGGGAATGGGGCAAGGCTTCTTCTCCGAATATTCACACCAGGGGAGTGAAGGACTATGCATTTTTGGTGATGCGCCGTCATGGCAGCCCCATGCACTTTCGCGAAGTGGCCGATGCCATTACCAAGACTTTCGGCAAGAAGACCCACTATGCGACTTGCCACAACGAACTGATCAAAGACCCTCGCTTTGTGCTGGTCGGCCGCGGCATTTACGCTCTCGCGGAATGGGGCTACAAGACCGGCATTGCCCGAGAAGTCATTCGAGATATCCTGAAGAAAGAAGGCCCGATGTCCAAGGAGGACATTGTGAGCAAGGTGATGAAAGAGCGCTATTTCAAGAAGAATACGATTCTGGTCAATCTTGCCAACGCAAAGTATTTCAAGAAAAACAAAGCCGGCTTGTACAGCGCCGCTTAGAGCTTTCCGGATGTGTCCTCGAGCCGGCCTGGCTAGGGCCGGCTTTTTGTATTAAAATATAGGCAATGACGACAGGTTCGATTATCGCATCCGCCTTCCACGTACCGGCTTGGTTCTGGCTCCTCTTCGGCACAATTTTTCTGGGTTCAGTTGCGTGGAATTTGTGGCTTCACTATATCCGGCAGAGCTTTATATCCGGCATTAAGTTCAGCTTGCTCGAGATAATTCCTCCACGGGACGTGGTGCGTTCGCCGCAGGCGATGGAACTTTTTTTCACCAACGCACTCTACCACTTCAGCCACAAAGGCGGACAGGAGGAATACTGGCAGGGCGCGGTGTGGTTTTGGCATTCTCTGGAGATAGCCTCCATCGAAGGGCAGGTGCATTTTTATATACGCACGCCGTCGCGGCTTAAAAGTCTGGTAGAAACTCAGATGTATGGCCAATATCCGCAAGCCCAAGTCCGGGAAGTAGAGGACTACACTCTGGCTGTGGATCGCATAACTAAAAGAGGAGCCTGGTCCCTATGGGGCTGCGAATGGAAGCTTCTCAAGCCGGATGCTTTTCCTATCCGTACTTACGAGGATTATGGTCTGGATAAGGATCCCAAGGAAGAATATAAAGTAGATCCGATATCGCCCGTCATCGAGCTCTTCGGCTCCATCGGCAAAGGCGAACAGATGTGGCTCCAGATTATCGTCAGGCCTTCCAAAAAGAAATATCATACGCAGGGCACGATCGCCAGCCATCACGATTGGGTCAAGGAGGCGGAAGTAGAATTGCACAGATTGCTTGCGCCATATACCCGCCTTCACCTGGGGGAAGGTATCGGAGGCACTGATGCGCTGGAACTCCGCGCCCCGGGTTATCTGGAAGATACCGTGGATGCCATAAGCAAAAAAATCAAAAAACTAGGCTTTGATGTGGGCATACGCAGTTGTTATGTCGCTAAGAAAGAAAATTTCAACAAGAACACCCGCAGGAATCTGCGCCTGATTTTCCGCCAGTATGAAAATCCGGACTTCAACGGTTTTGACCGTATAAATTCCACCCAGGGCGACGCTTACGGCGGATTTATGACTATAAGCGACGACATAGTCACGGCCTTGTGCGATCGTATGCTGGAAGAATACCGCGAGCGTTCCTTTTTCTATCCGCCGCTCCGACACAAGCTTTTTGCAAATATTCCCTGGCCGTTCTCGCCCTACATTTTTCCCGCGTACAAGCATCACAAGCTTTTTGTCTTGAACGTCGAAGAATTGGCTACCATATTCCACTTCCCGGGACAGATCCTCAAGGTTCCGACCCTGGAGCGCATCGAGTCCAAGGAAGCTTCGCCGCCGACCAACCTGCCGACCTAGTATGGAAAATGCTCCCAATCGCAGCAGGGCGTTTCTCTACTTTGCCGCCGGTGCGGTTCTCTTGGCGTTATTTTATTTCTTGTTCATCTCCGCGCCTTTCTATTTCAAGCCGGGCAGTATTCTATCGATAGAAGAAGGAATGAGCCTGAGGAAAGTCTCCCTTACTCTCAAAGAGGACAAACTAATTCGTTCCCGGGTCGCATTCGAGACTTTTGTGATTATTTACGGCGGCGAGAGGCATATGGTCATCGGCGATTATCTTTTCGACCAAAAATTGCCGGTATTCGAGATCGCCCGCCGAATCGCGCGGGGCGAGCATCATCTGCCGCCGGTAAAGGTAACCATACCGGAAGGATTTGATAATCAAGATATCGCAAAGGCGCTTTCGGTAAAATTGACCAATTTCGATTCGAGCGTATTTTTGTCAGAGGCGGCGGACAAGCAAGGCTATCTATTTCCGGATACCTACTTTTTCTTTAGCACTTCCGATCAGGAAGACGCGCTGAAATATATGGAAAGCAACTTTACCAAAAAGATTGCGCCGCTTTTGCCGGATATTGCGGCTTCGGGCCATAGCGAGAGCGACATAATCGTTATGGCCTCGATCATCGAGCGCGAAGCCGAGGGCGACGCCGACCGCGAATATATTTCCGGCATACTTTGGAAACGCTTATCACTCGGCATGCCGCTCGAAGTTGACGCCGCGCTGGAAACTTATAAGACCAAGGGCCTGCCCGCGGAGCCTGTGTCAAACCCCGGACTTCTCGCCATCAAGGCCGCTATCCACCCGTCCGATTCACCTTATCTGTTTTATCTCCATGACAAGAACGGTAATATCCATTACGCCAAGACCTTTGCCGAACACAAGGCAAACGAGTTAAAATATCTTAAATGACCCTTCGATTTATTCAGGGTCATGATGAGTAAAACCGAATCATGAAGAAACACAAGCTAGCCTTTATAGACCTTGAGACTACCGGTCTCAATATCCTCAAGCACGAGATAATAGAAATCGGCTGTGTCATTGTCGGTCCGGATCTGGAAATGATCGAAGAATTCGAGCTCAAGATAAAACCGGAGCGCATAGAAGACGCTGATAAGACTTCGCTCAAGATAAATCGCTACGACCCCGAGGCTTGGGTTTTCGCCTACAGCTTGCCCGAAGCTATGAAAATTTTTTCCGAAAGGGTCAAGGACTGTGTTATGGTTGCGCACAATGTAGCTTTCGATTCTTCTTTTCTCGAATACGCCTTTGCCAGAACCGGCATCCCAAATACAATGCACTACCACAAATTGGATACGATTTCGATTTCCTGGGCCAAACTCCACCGGGAACCGGACTTGGAACATTTTTCCTTACGCGAGATGTGCTTGCGTTTCGGCATCAAGAATGAAAACGCCCACACCGCCCTCTCGGACGCCCGGGCGACCTGCGAGCTTTACAAGAAGCTCATGAGTTTGTAGTCTCAAATATAATGAAGAAAAAGCCAACAGTTTTCGTCGGACTGTCCGGCGGAGTGGATTCCGCCGTATCGGCCGCCCTGCTCAAAAAAGCCGGCTATCAGGTGGTCGGGGTGTTTATGCGTACCTGGCATCCGGATTTTTTGGAATGCAACGAGGAAGAAGAGCGCCGGGACGCCATGCGCGTCGCGGCCCGGCTCGGCATCCCGTTCCTCACTTTTGATTTTGAGGAAGTATACAAAAAGGAAGTGGCGGACTATATGATCCGCGAGTACCGCGCCGGCCGCACGCCGAACCCGGACGCGATGTGCAACAAAGAAGTGAAGTTCGGCGCATTTCTCAAAAAAGCCCTGGCCCTCGGCGCGGATTTTGTGGCGACCGGGCATTATGCCAGAACTGGAGCGGAGAGTACTTTTTTGAATGGTCTGGCCGAGCCGAAGGCGAAGGAAAACCGAGGACCTGAAAAAAAGTATTCTCCGCGGAAGCTTTTAAAAGGCATAGATGCTTTAAAAGACCAGAGCTATTTCCTTTGGACGCTCTCTCAGAACCAGCTCTCCAAAATAATTTTTCCGGTGGGCAATCTGAAAAAAACCGAAGTGCGGAAACTGGCGAAAAAATTTGCCCTGCCGGTGGCGGAAAAAAAGGACAGCCAGGGCATCTGCTTCCTCGGCCCGGTGGATTTGAAAGAATTTCTTGCGCACTACATCAAACCCAAGCGCGGCAAAGTTTTGAATGAGGCGGGGCAGGTTATCGGCTACCACGACGGAGTGACTTTTCACACCCTGGGCGAACGGCACGGGTTTACAATTACCAAAAAAACCCCGAACGACAAACCGTATTATATTGTGGGCAAAGATATTAAGAAAAATATTCTAACCGTTTCGCAAGATAAAAATCATTTTTCTAAAAGCACGAATATTCCGTTGCTACGGAATTTCTCTGCTCGGCTCAGTCAGCCTGCGCAAGGCTTTTATAAAAACGATTTTTACCTTGCTTTGAAAAGCACGAACTGGATTTCCAGTGCCCCGGAAAAAGGCAAAAAATACACAGCGCAAATCCGATATCACGGAGAGTTTCTGCCTTGCCGGGCGGACATCATAAAAAAGAGCAAAACGGCGCGGCTTATCTTTGATAAACCTGTCCTGGTTGCCCCCGGCCAATCCGTAGTCCTGTACGACGGAAATGTCTGCCTGGGCGGCGGGACAGTTGTTTAAAGATCTGATATAATAGCCCCCATATGCAACACATATTTGATCCCGTTACTGTAGCCATATCCCTGCGTCTATTCGTGGCGCTCATTTTGGGCATGCTGATAGGAGTGGAGCGCGTCTGGGCGCACAAGACCGCGGGCATGCGCACTTATGCCCTGGTCTCGATGGGTTCGGCGCTGTTTGTGATAGTCTCGAGCGAAATCGTCGCGGCGTATGCAAACTTTTCCGGCTTGAACCCGATAATGATTATCGCGCAGATTGTCGTCGGCGTCGGCTTCCTCGGCACCGGGGTAATCTTTGCCCGGGACTCCAAGCTGATGGGCATGACCACGGCCAGTTCGCTCTGGGTCTCCGCCGGTATCGGCATGGCTGCAGGCTTCGGCCTTTTTAGTACCGCCTTTATCGCTACAATTCTGACTCTTTTCATATTTACAGTGCTTTGGTTTGTGGAAGATAGATTAAAGAAATCAAAGTTTTTCAGTAATCCGAGTAACGAAGATTCTAATTAAGTTCTGTTATACTACGCTCATGACATCCGAAGAAGTCCGCCAGAAATTTCTAGCATTCTTTGAAAAGAAGGGGCACAAGATCTTGCCCTCCTCTTCGCTCGTGCCGGAAGGAGACACTTCCGTACTCTTCACCACGGCCGGCATGCAGCAGTTCAAGCCGTATTACACCGGCGCCAAGGACGCGCTGGCGGACTTTGGTACGAAAAATGTGGCCACCGTGCAGAAATGCGTGCGCACCGGCGACATAGACGAAGTCGGGGACGATACCCACCTGACCTTTTTCGAAATGCTCGGCAATTTTTCCTTCGGCGGGTATTGGAAAAAAGAGGCCATCGAGTATGCTCACGAATTCATCACCAAAGAGCTCGGGCTAGCCATAGATTACGTCACTGTCTTTAAAGGGGAGAACGGAATTCCGAAAGACGAAGAGTCTGTGGGAATTTGGCAAAGCTTGGGAATCAAAGATATCCGCGAAGAGGGCATGGCGAACGTCTTCTGGGGCCCGACCGGCGACGAGGGCCCGTGCGGACCGACCACGGAAATTTACATCAACGGCGTGGAAATCTGGAACATAGTTTTCAACGAATACTACAAATCCAAAGACGGCAAATATACTCCGCTCGACGTTAAAGGCATAGACACGGGCATGGGCCTGGAGCGCCTTTTGGTGCAGGTGCAGCAGAAAAAGAATGTGTACGAGACGGATTTATTCAATGATGAGAAAACCAAAGAAGAAAGAATAATCGCCGACCACGTAAAAGCTTCGCTGTTTCTGATTGCAGACGGGGTAAAGCCATCCAACGCCGGCGCCGGATACATACTAAGGAGGCTCATCAGGAGAGCGGTAAAGTTTTCAAAATCGGATTTGGCTAGCGAGGTGGAAAAAATAAAAAAGATTTACGCCGGCGCATATGTACTTGATGAGAAGGGAGTTATGACGGCGGAAGAAAGCAAATTCAGGGAGACTTTGAACAAAGGCATGAAAGAATTCGAAAAAGGCACAGACCCGTTTGTCCTTTTTACCACTTACGGCTTCCCGATAGAACTTACGGAGGAGTTGGCGAAAGAAAAAGGAATAAAAATAGACCGCGCGGATTTTGATAAAAAGATGGCCGAACACCAAAAGCTTTCCCAGACCGCTTCCGCCGGGATGTTCAAGGGCGGCTTGGCCAATCACGAGCCGGCGACGGTGCGGCTGCACACCGCGCACCATCTCTTGCTCGCGGCCTTGCAGGCCGTCGTCGGCCCGTCGGTCAAGCAGCGGGGCAGCAATATAAATGAAGAGCGTCTGCGCATGGATTTCGTCTCTGACCACAAGCTCAGCGAGGAAGAAAAGAAAAAAGTGGAGGACTGGGTCAACGATAAAATCGCCCGCAAACTGCCGGTCATCCGGCGGGAGATGCCCCTCGCCGAGGCCGAGAAGCTCGGCGCGGAGATGGAGTTCGGCGCAAAATACCCGGAGATTGTCAGTGTGTATTTTATTGGCCCTTCGGCTGACGCCCAGGGCGATGCTGTCAGCATCGAATTCTGCGGCGGGCCGCATGTCGAGAACACCGGGGAGCTCGGCCACTTTAAGATACTAAAAGAAGAAGCGGTTTCCCAGGGCATCCGGCGCATCAAAGCTGCGCTTTCTTGATATTTTTTATGGTATAATTTTTGTGTATGGGAATCTTTTCCTCGCTCAAAAAAGACAAGCTCGCTCTCGTTTTTGA
>DASZPN010000071.1:0-14498 GCA_035549995.1 Minisyncoccota bacterium | reverse complement strand
GCGGTTCGATCCCTCTGCAGACATTCCGGGCGGATATAGATTTTGCGCGGGAACGTGCAGTTTTGTCCTACGGAACCATCGGCATCAAGGTCTGGATTTATCGCGGTAAGATTTTTAGCCAGAAAAATAAGCAATAATTTTTATGTTTATACCCAAGAAAGTAAAATACAGAAAATGGCAGACCGGCCGCATGAATCCGAAAAGAATGACGCCGGAAACCAGGGGGACCAAGCTATCCTTCGGATCTTTCGGTATCAAGGCCGAAAGCCAGGCCCGCATCCAGTCCAAACAGTTGGAGAGCGCCAGAAAGGCGATGTCCCGTGCTCTGGGCAAGACCGGCAAGTACTGGGTTCGCATTTTTCCAGACCGTCCGTATACGGCGAAAGCCGCCGAGGTGGGCATGGGCAAGGGTAAAGGCGATCCGCAGGGCTATTGTGTGGAAGTCATGCCTGGTCGGGTCATCTTCGAAGTGGACGGTGCGGAGGAGCCGGTGGCACGCGAGGCCTTGCGCAAGGCTGGCACCAAGCTTCCTGTCAAAACCCGTGTAATTTCCCGGGTGCATAAACAATAATTATGAAAAAGAAGCTGAACAATTTTAGAAATATGAAGAAAGACGAGCTTGAAAAAAAGATCGCCGACTTGCGTGAGAACGTGCGGGCTGTTCATTTCAAGGGACAGGGCGCCAAGCCCAAGAACGTGAAAGAGACCAAGAATACCAAGAGGCAGATTGCCCGCATACTTACCATAATGAACGAAAAATAATTTAGATATGAACGCCAAGACCAAAAAAGAAATAAAACCGGCAGGAATCACTCTCAACGGAGTGGTGGTTTCTACGGGTATGGATAAGAGCGTGGTAGTATCGGTGCAACGCTTTGTGAAGCACCCGCTCTACGGCAAATATTACAAGAAGAGCAAGAAGTACAAGGCTCACGACGAGGCAAACGAGTGCAAAGTCGGCGACAAGGTCACCATCGCCGAGACTCGTCCGATTTCCAAAGATAAGAATTTTGTGGTGGTGAAATAATTTTATGATTCAGAACGAAACACTGGTTAAAATAACAGACAACGCAGGAGGCACGATGGGCAAGGTGTTCAAGATTTTGGGCAGCTCCAAAAAGCGCTACGCCACTTTAGGGGAAGTAGTGGTGATCTCAGTCAAAACCGCGAGCCCCCGCAAACTGGTCAAGAAGAAGGACGTGCATCAGGCCGTGGTTGTGCGCACGCGGGAGGCCTATCGCCGCAAAGATGGTTCCTATATCCGCTTTGACGACAACACCGTGGTGATATTGGAAAAAGACAAGCAGGATCCGAAAGCTGGACGCATTTTCGGCCCCATTCCCCGCGAGCTTGCGGAAAAGGGCTTCCAAAAGATAATCTCTCTGGCGCCGGAGGTAATTTAAATATATGAAACTAAAAAAAGGAGACAACGTAATAGTGCTCGCCGGCAAGGATAAAGGCAGAAAAGGCAAGATCTTGAAAGCCATGCCCCGCGACAACAAGGTCCTGGTGGAAGGAATAAACATGGTAAAGAGACATGAGCGCCCCCGCAAGGAATCCGAAAAAGGCCAAGTGCTTTCCGTGCCAATGCCGATCCACGCTTCAAACGTAAAGAAAGCACAGTAATCATATGAGTACACACCTTACTGTAAAAGAAAAAGAAAATCAGGCCTTCGAAAAAATGAAGGGCGCTTTTCATTACAAGAACAAGATGGCCGCGCCCAAGATCACAAAAGTGGTTCTGAATGTAGGCACCGGCACTGCCATGAAAAAGGACAGCAAGAAGAACGATGCCATTGCCGAGCGCTTGGCCAAAATTTCCGGCCAAAAAGCTGCGCTTCGCGGAGCGAAGCAATCCATCTCTTCCTTCAAAATCCGCCAGGGCGATCCGGTAGGCCTTTCAGTCACGCTCCGCGGCGCGCGAATGTATGCTTTCCTGGAAAAGCTAATCAACGTGGCCCTGCCACGCACCAAGGACTTTCGCGGAGTGTCGCGCACCGGCGTGGACAATATCGGCAATCTCACCATCGGCATCAAGGAACACACTATTTTCCCGGAAACGGCGGATGAAGACATCCGGGACGTGTTCGGTTTTGCAATTACGGTAGTATCCAGCGCCAAGACCAAGGCGGAAGGTATGGCGTTCTACGAACTCCTGGGCGTGCCGTTCAAGAAAGAAGAAAGCAAAAAATAGTTTGACGTATAAAGAGATATCTGCTAATATCCCCGGTACGCCTTTGGCAGATCCGCTCTTCTCCTTAAGGGGCATCCTTTAAGCAAAAGAGCGAGATATCGCAATAGGCATAAGGGTTTTAAACCCCCTGTCTAACGGCAGGAAGGCAATTATTTTTTATGGCAAAAACATCAGTCATCGCAAGAAGTAAAAAGAAGCAAAAATTCTCCACTCGCGTGAAGAACAGGTGTTTTCGCTGTGGTCGGGGCAAGGCCTTTATGAGAGATTTCGGCCTGTGCCGCATCTGCTTCCGGGAACTCGCAAACGAGGGTCTTCTGCCCGGCGTTCGCAAGTCTTCCTGGTAAAAATATTATGGACCCCATTTCCAACATGCTCATAATGATCAAGAACGCTTCGCTCGCCGGTAAAGGGACGGTAGCTTTTCCGTATTCCAATCTCAAGAATTCCATTGCGGAGTGTTTGAAAAAAGAAGGCTATCTGGAAGAAGTAGCCAAGAAGACCAAGAAAGGCAAGCCGGTGCTAGAGGTCTCGCTGGTTTACGCGGAAAAGAATCCTAAGATAAAGCAGGTCAAAAGAATTTCCAAACAATCCAAGCGCGTCTATTTTGGCGTTCGGGATATTCACTCGGTAAAGGGCGGCACCGGCCTTCTGGTGCTTTCCACCCCGAAGGGCATACTCTCCGGCAAGGACGCAAAAAAAGAACAGGTCGGCGGTGAAGCATTATTCGAACTTTGGTAAATTTATGTCAAGAATCGGCAAACAAGAAATCAAAATACCGTCCGGCGTAGAAGTCAGTAAATCTGGTCCGGAAATCACCGTCAAAGGCCCGAAGGGTACTTTGAAAAAGAGCTTCCGCAGCGAAGTTGAAATCAGCATCGCGCCCGGACTGGTCACGCTCGCTGCCAAAGGCAAGGACAAATTCTCCCGCTCGCTATGGGGCACCTATGCTTCCCATATCAAGAACATGATCGCCGGCGTACAGAAACCTTACGAAAAGAAACTTATCCTGGAAGGCGTCGGCTACAAGTCCGAAGTGAAGGGCAAAGAGTTCAATTTTGCGCTTGGTTTTTCGCATCCGGTAGTGGTACCGATACCCGAAGGCCTGACCGCCACGGCGGAAAAGAACAACATCACCATCACCGGTATTGACAAGGAGCTGGTCGGCTCGTTTACCGCAGCCATTCGCGCGCTAAAAAAGCCGGAGCCTTACAAAGGCAAGGGCATGCGCTACGAAGGCGAAGTGATCAGAAGGAAGCAGGGCAAGAAGACCGTATAATATTATGCAAAAGAAAAAGAACGAAAAAAGAAGCAGACTGAAGTCCAAGATACGCGCCAAGATTGAGGGCACTGCTCTGCGCCCGCGCCTGTCCGTCTTTCGCTCTAATAAATTCATCTACGCGCAAATTATAGACGATTCTACCGGCAAGACTTTGGCCCAGGCTTCCGACGTCAAGACGGAAAAAGGCACCAAGATCGAGCGCGCCAAGCAGGTAGGCCACCAGATCGCGGAAGTTTGCAAGCAAGCAAAAATAAAGAAAGTCGTTTTTGATAGAAATGGCTTCAAGTACACCGGCCGCATCAAGCTCTTGGCGGATGAGGCTCGGGCGGGAGGTTTGGAATTTTAAATATAATAATTATGGAAAAAGATAACGCAAAAAACAATACGCAGAATTCCCATAGGAGCGATCGTCCGGAGCGCCGGTCAAAGTCTTTCGCCCGGCCCAAGCCGGAGTTTGACCAGAAGATCATCGACATCCGCCGGGTCACCCGCGTGGTAGCCGGCGGCCGCAGATTTTCTTTCTCTGTGGCTCTGGTCGCGGGAGACAGAAAGGGCTCGGTAGGCCTCGGTCTCGGCAAGGCGGGGGACACTTCGCTTGCCATCAACAAGGCTCTCCGCGCCGCCAAGAAGAATATGCTCAAAGTCAAACTCACCAAGGCTCTCTCCATCCCGCATGAAGTCTCTGCAAAATTTTCAAGTTCGCGCGTGGTGCTTATGCCGAACAAGGGCCGGGGATTGGTGGCCGGTTCCGTCGTCCGCGATATACTAAAGCTCGGCGGCGTCCGCGACGTTACCGGCAAGATTCGTGGCGCCACCAAGAACAAGCTCAATAATGCCAAGTCCGTGATGGAGGCTCTGGCGCAGATCTCCAGTAAGGATCCGCGCGCCAATTCGGAGGGTGCGGAAAATAAGTTTCAGCCGGCGGCCGAAAATTCCAAAGAAGTAAAATAAATTTATGCAAATACACGACGTAAAAAGAAAACACAAGAACAAAAAAGACCGACTGGTCGGCCGCGGCGGCAAGCACGCCAAGACCTCCGGCCGCGGCGGCAAGGGTCAGACTGCCCGCGCCGGCAACAAGCGCCGTCCGGAACTGCGCGATATAATAAAGAAGCTGCCCAAACTGCGCGGATATCGTTTCAAGTCCGTGGTGCGCTCGGTCAGTATGCCGGAGGGCAAGCTCCTGTTCAAGGATGAGAGCTTCGCACAGATGCGCAAGCGTTTCGGCATAAAGGGCGGCAAGATCCGCATCAAAAAATAAGCAATGAATAATTTTTGGACCAAACTCAAACTCGTCTGGACCGACAAATCCCTGCGCAAGAAAATACTTTTTATCCTGGGAGCGCTGGCGATTTTCCGCGTGCTGGCGGCCATACCCATTCCGGGCGTAGATACTGCTTCCCTCAATAGCTTTCTGGCAAACAACCAATTCTTCGGCATCCTGAACATTTTTTCCGGAGGCGGGCTCTCCAATTTGTCCGTAATAATGCTCGGCGTGGGTCCGTTTATCACCGCGTCCATCATAATGCAGCTCCTCACGATGATGATACCCGCGCTCAAACGCCTGTATCACGAAGAAGGGGAGGCTGGCCGCAAGAAATTCACTCAGTATTCCCGGGTGATTACCGTGCCCTTGGCCGCAATCCAAGGCTTTTCACTTCTGGCTATTCTCGAAAGCCAGAATATTCTGGTCAATCTTTCTTTGTTCGACAAGATCACCAACGTCGTTGTGGTCATCGCCGGCTCTATACTTCTCATGTGGATCGGCGAACTAATTTCGGAATTCGGCATCGGGAACGGCGTCTCGATTCTCATATTTGCCGGCATTGTGGCCCGCCTGCCCGGCGAAGTGGGCCAGCTCCTTTTCACCTTTGATCCTTCTCAGATACCGCTTTATCTTTTGTTTGTTGCGGCTGGCGCCCTTCTCATCGCCGGAGTAGTGGTGGTCACGGAGGCGGAGCGTCCGGTGCCTGTCACTTATGCCAAACGCGTCCGGGGGATGAAGATGTATGGTGGCGGTTCCACTTATCTGCCGCTCCGGGTCAACCAAGCCGGAGTGATACCCATCATCTTCGCCTTGTCCATTCTTCTTTTCCCGCAGATGATCGGTGCGCTACTGTCCAAGTCCTCCAACGCTCTCCTGCATAAAATCTCGGTTGCGCTTTCTTCTTTCTCGCAGACCTCCGTGCTCTACGCGGTACTTTATTTTATATTGGTTTTTCTGTTCACTTACTTTTACACGGCGGTCACTTTTGATCCCGAGTCTCTTTCCACTAATCTCCAGAAGAACGGCGCCTTTATCCCGGGTATTCGTCCCGGCCCTTCCACTGCGGACTACATCTCCAAAGTGCTCGGCCGCATCACGCTTCTCGGCGCTATTTTTCTAGGCCTCATCGCGGTTCTGCCTCTCATAATGCGCTCCGTCACCGGCATCACCGCCATCGCTCTCGGCGGTACGGCGCTCCTCATCGTGGTCTCGGTCATTCTGGACCTCATCAAGCGCGTGGACGCGCAAGTCTCCATGCGGGAGTACTAGTTTTTCAGCCACTCGCGGTATTTCTCCACGACCTCCGAAACAACCTGCTCCAGGTTGTTTTTGTTTGTGTCGATCACCAGGTCGTACTGGCTCTTGTCGGTATTATCTATCTTGTACAAATCCCAGTATCTCTTTTGTTCACTCTGAAAACGCTCTTGCATTTTCCTGTATATGCTCTCGGCGTCAGTCGCTCCTTCGCTCGCCCGGCGCAGCTTATTGGCCTCGAAACTCGCAAGTATCCTGTCCTTTGCGATTTCCGGCGGCAAATCCAAGTAAACTTTAAAAGATTCCGGTATCCAGTGAAAGGCGGTGCGGGAATCGATGACGATTTTTTCGGAATTATTCAGGGCGCGTATTTTGTCGTCCGTCATTATGTCTATGCTGGAATCCGTCTCGGCTCGCTTGTTGAGCTCGGTTACGCTCTGGCCGAGCTCCACCGCCACTTGCCGGAAAAAGTCCCCGGAAGAAAAACGTTTATAGCCCAAAGTCTCCGCCACCCGGTCCGCCGTGCTGGATTTGCCGGAACCGAGCGAACCGCAGATGGTGATAATCTCTTTTTTCATAAATTTACCTAATTAAAACATAATTTGATTTTCTGAGCAAAATCCGTTATTCTCTAAACATGATGCAAAATGAAACTTACACCTTCGTATTTTTCGGCATAATCGGCTCGGGCAAAGGAACACAGATCAAGCTGCTCCAGGAATATTTGTCTAAAAAAGACGGCAGGGAACAAGTCTACGCCTATCCAGGCGGAGAGTATCGTAAATTAATAGATTCCGGAAATTACACCAGCCAGTTAGTAAAAGATTCCTACAACCGCGGAGAACTCCAGCCGGATTTTTTGACCAATTCTATATTCGTTAATATTATTCTGGCATCCATTTCGCCGGATAAGCATATTCTTGTAGACGGTTATCCTCGCACGCTAGCCCAATCTGCAGAGTTTGAAAAGATTATGAAGTATTACGGCCGAAAGTCTGTAAAGATAATCTACATAGAAATCAGCGAGGCCGAGGCGATGAAGCGCAATCTTGCCCGCGGCCGTTCGGACGACACGGAAGAAGGCATCAAGCGCAGATTCGAGGAGTACAAAAACAATGTCATTCCTTCGATGAAATATTTCGACGGCAAACCGGGCTACGAATTTTATAAAATAAACGGCGAGCAGACGATAGAAAAGGTCCACCAGGACATAATGTCCGCGCTGGGTTTTAAATAAAATGAAAGACGATATTATCATTATTTCTCTGGGCGGTTCGCTCATCGTGCCGGACGATGTGGACGCCGGCTTTTTGAAGGATTTTCGCGAGCTTATTTTGGCGGAGGTGAAGAGGGGCCGGAAGTTCATCATCATCACCGGCGGGGGCAAAATCTGCCGCCGCTACAATGCCGCCGCGGAAAAAGTCCGGGAGGTAACTTCGGAAGAGCTGGACTGGCTCGGCATCCACTCCACCCGCTTCAATGCGCATCTTCTGCGCATTCTCTTCGGCGAGCAGGCCGAGCATGAAATCATTACCGACCCGATGCTGCCGGTGGAATTTGAAAAACCCATCGTGCTTGGCGGCGGCTGGCGCCCGGGCAACAGCACCGACCTGGTGGGAATAGTTCTGGCCGAACAAGTCGGCGCGAAAACCGTGGTAAATCTTTCCAATACGGATTACATTTATGATTCCGACCCCAAACAGAATTTGAAAGCAAAAAAGATAGAAAAAATTTCCTGGGCGGATTACCGGGCGCTTATTCCGTCCGAGTGGAAGCCGGGACTCTCCACGCCGTTCGATCCGGTGGCTTCCGACTTGGCAGAAAAAGAGGGAATTACGGTCGTGGTCATAAATGGCAAACCTATTGATAACTTTAGAAATTTCCTGAACGGGGAAAATTTTCAAGGCAGTACGATAAGCTAATTGTGCCCCTTGGAATTTCTTTCCTGCGCCCCGCAAGCGGGACCCGCTAGGATGCGAAATTCCAATAGGCTTCACAATTAATATGATAATCATCAAAACACCTGAAGAAATTGAAATCCTGCGCGAGGGCGGTCGGCGGCTGGCAGCCGTACTCTATAAAGTAAAGGATGCCGTCGCTCCCGGAGTCTCCACCCGCGATTTGGACAAGCTCGCGGAAAAATTAATCCGCGAGGGCGGAGACGAACCGGCCTTTCTAAATTATCGCCCGGAGGGCGCGGACCATCCGTATCCGGCCAGCTTGTGCACTTCGGTAAATGACGAAGTCGTGCACGGCATTCCTAGGGCGGATAGAATTTTAAAAGAGGGCGATATCATCTCCATTGATCTTGGTCTCAAGCACAAAGGTCTTTTTACAGATATGGCTATGACTGTGCCTGTGGGCGCAATCAGCGGCTCGGCGGAAAAACTTTTGCGGATAACCGAAAAAGCGCTGGAGGCGGGCATACAGGCGGCCGAGCCGGACGCGCGCGTCGGCGACATCAGCCACGCCGTAGAGGGTTTCGTCCGTCCGCACCATTACGGCATAGTGGAAGAGCTCTCCGGGCACGGCGTGGGCCGGGCTATTCACGAGGACCCTTATATTCCAAACTTCGGCAAAGCGGGCAAAGGCGAAAAACTCGTACCTGGGATGGTGATTGCCATCGAACCCATGCTGAATATGGGTACCAAGCATATAACCCTCGATCCGGACGGCTACACCATCCGCACCGCGGACGGCAAACGGAGTGCCCATTTTGAACATACTATTCTCATTACTGAAAACGGGCCGGAGATACTGACTAAAGTTTAAAATCCGCCCGCTCTGCGCTATAATTAAAGCGTGGAAAAATCATTCCTGGCGGAAATGCCTAAATTCAAAAGCCCCGAGGAGGAGCTTTCTTACCTGCGCGAGCACGTGGCCCGGCGGGAAGAGGAGCTCATAAGGGAAGGGCGCTTTGAGCACGCCGGGGATAGCGCGGCTGCCGAGGTTATTTCCGAATACAAGAAAGTCCCCGCGCACAAAGTCTTGCCCCGGGAACACATGGTGAGTACGATGGACGCTGCCAAGATAGTTCTCCGGCTCAAGCCCGAAGCGCACGATACCGTGATGGAGGAGCTTCTGGGCGTGATGATGGAAAAGGGCATCAAGAATGCGCTTTCCGTGGCGGAGGCTATGGGCAATCCCCATGTGGACGACGACTTGCACCGTCTTTTGGTGCAATATTTGAAATCCGGCCAGAGCATTCCCGGGCTCAAGGAAAGCATGCCCCTCTACAAATCCCTGCATATGACTCTGTTTGAGATATCTCTGCCCGCGCCGGAGGACGAAGCGGAAAAGCAAAAAGGCTTCAAAGAATTTATCGGCGCGATGGAGCAATTTTATGCCGGCATGCTTTCTATTTCTGATGGCAAGAACAACGAACGCGAAAATTACTTCACTCTCGAGGTCGCGCTCGGCAATCAAAGCGACGAAGTGGTGGTTTACGCCGCCGTACCTGACAAACATATCCAGCTTTTTGAAAAACAAGTGCTCGCTTTCTATCACGATGCCAAGGTGCGCGAGGTCCCCGACGACTACAATATCTTCAACGAAGCCGGCGGTTCGGCGGGCGCATACGCTTATCTAACCGAGCGCGCGGTGATGCCGCTCAAGACTTACGATAATATCGATCACGACCCGATGAATACTATCCTGAACGTGTTTTCAAAATTAAAGACCCAGGGCGAAGGCGCAGCAATCCAGATCTTGATCGCGCCGGCCGGCGATAAATTTATCAACGAGTACCATATGATTCTGGATGATGTGAAAAGCGGCACTTCGGTCAAGCACGCGAACGACAATTTCTACAAATTTCACAAAGCTCTCGCCAAGGTCGGCAAAGAGCTCATTTTCGGGATAAAGAAAGACAAGGAGGAAAAGAAAGAAGAAAAATACACGCCGGGCCGGAGAGCGGTGGATGAAGGCGCGGCGGAGAAAATCGGCAACAAGATGAAGAGCACTATCGAAAAAGCAAATATTCGCATAATCACCTCGGGAGAGTCCCGCGAAAGAGCAGAAGCGATTCTCCGGGAAATCGAATCTTCCTTCAATCAATTTTCCGAAGCGGCTTCGAATTCTCTATCGTTCGAAGTCGCTTCCGGAGGCGAACTGAAACAGCTCTTCCACGATTTTTCCTACCGCTCCTTTTCGCGGGATAAAATTCTGCCGCTCAACCTGAAGGAGCTGGCTACTATTTTTCACTTCCCGATAGGCATCACGGCCCAGCCTCAGCTCAAGGAAGCCAAGTCCGGCATCGCGCCCGCGCCCCTCGAGATGGGCAAGGAGGGCATAATTCTCGGCGTGAATTCTTATCGCGGGCGCGACACTGAAATTCATATGGCCAGGGAGGATCGTATGCGCCACTTTTACGTCATCGGCCAGACCGGCACCGGCAAGACCAATATTCTCCTCAATATGATTACCCAGGACATCAAAAATGGCGACGGCTGCTGCTATATCGATCCGCACGGCACGGATATCCAGACTATTCTTTCCCGTATTCCCAAGGAACGCATCGACGACGTGATTTACTTCGACCCCGCCTACACCGCCCGCCCGATGGGGCTCAATATGCTGGAGTACGATCCGAAGTATCCCGAGCAAAAAACTTTCGTGGTGAACGAAATGATGAACATCTTTAACAAACTTTTCGATATGAAGGTCGGCGGCGGGCCGATGTTCGAGCAGTATTTCAGGAACAGCGCCTTTCTGGTGATGGAAGACCCGGAATCCGGTTCCACGCTATTGGAAATCACCCGCGTTCTGGCGGACAAAGAGTTTCGCGATTACAAACTGGCCCGCTGCCGGAACCCCATCATCAAACAATTCTGGAAATCCGCGGAGGAAACTACCGGCGAGCAGTCCCTCGCGAACTTCGTACCATACATTTCTTCCAAATTCGACAACTTTATCTCAAACGACATTATGCGCCCGGTGGTGCTCCAGCAAAAATCCGTCTTTAATTTCCGCAAAATAATGGACGAGAAGAAAATTCTCCTGGTGAATCTTTCCAAAGGCCGCCTGGGCGACATCAATGCTAATCTCATCGGCCTGGTCCTGGTCGGCAAAATCCAGATGGCCGCGCTCTCTAGGGTAGATATGTTCGGCAAGCCGATGAACGACTTTTATCTCTACATCGACGAATTCCAAAACGTCACCACCGACTCCATCTCCTCCATTCTCTCCGAAGCCCGCAAGTATCGCTTGTCGCTCAATATCGCGCACCAATACATCAATCAGCTGGAGGAGGGGATAAAGAATGCCGTCTTCGGCAACGTCGGCTCGATGGCGGTCTTTCGCGTGGGCACGGAGGACGCCACTTTCCTCGAGCCCAAATTCAAGCCGACTTTTTCCGCCGCGGACATCGCCAAGCTAGACAATTACAATGCCTACGTATCGATGCTGGTCTCCGGCCAGCCGACCAAGCCTTTTAATATGAAAACCCTTGCGCCGGAGGCGGGCAATCCTGCCATAGTCGATGACTTGAAAGAACTATCGTACCTGCGCTACGGCCGCGACCGCGAGGAAGTGGAATCCGAAATCATGTCTCGTTATACATCGATGGAATAGTAAAAATAAAATTTTGCAAAACGAATTTTTTCTGATAATATAGCGGAATATGAAACACCCCAAAGAAGAGCAGACTTATGTGATGATAAAGCCGGACGGCGTCAAAAAAGGCCTGACCGGCGAGATTATTCGGCGTTTTGAACAGCGCGACCTCAAGATCGTAGCCCTGGAAATGTTCCAGCCTTCGCACGAACTAATTGACAATCATTATCCAAAGAACGAAGAATGGATTACCCGCCTTGGGCACAAAACCCTTTCCACTTATGAAAAATACGGCTACGATGCCATGAAAGATTTCGGCACCGTAGACCCTGCTCAAATCGGCCCGGAAATTCGCAAGTGGCTCATCGACTATATGCAGTCCGCGCCTTTGGTGAAAATGGTAGTGCAGGGCGTGCACGCGGTGGACGTGGTGCGCAAAATCGCCGGCCCGACTATGCCGTACCTCGCCGAGGTGGGCACGATTCGCGGTGATTTTTCCATCGACTCTCCGGCTCTGGCAAACAAAGAAAAGCGCGCGGTGATGAACATCGTCCACTGTTCGGAAACTCCCGAAGAAGCCGCTCACGAAATCAAGCACTGGTTCGGCGAGGGCAAGACCCACGACTACAAGCGCTTTGGGGTGGATGAGTAGGGGTTGCGCAAAATAAACCTAAAGTTAAAAAGGTACGGCTTAAACTGGAACGATATGCGTTTCTAATGCACTAATCCGGTGCGTCTGGCGCACAAAATGTTAACACATCTGACGGCCGTCTAAAAGTGTTAATATTAATTTGCCTTTCTTATTTTAAAGGTTTTAACATTTTTTCTTATGCCCATATCTTCCAGGCGGCTTATAAAGTCCTTCGGCAACGGTCCCGGTCCGACCCACAAACTCTGTTGCAGCATTTTGTAACCGAATATTTTAATTTGATTTCTTAACCAGTTTCTCTTAACTCTGTCTCTTTCCGGTATATCGAAGGAAATTATCGTGCCGGCGCCGGCATTTTTGCCGAAAGGGGACTCTATATACTCGAATAATCTGGTTCTCTTTAGGTGTTTCTGGCCTCTCTCTGTCGCGGACCAGCCTTGGTCGGACTTTTTTACATAGCCTCTTTTGCTCAATCTGCTAAGAGAGCTTTGAATTACCCCTCTTTTATATCTCTGCATCTTTCTTTCATAGAGTATCTGATTGAATCTTCTTATGCTTCTACCGCTCGTGAGTGTTGCGATTAATAGATCTGACAAATTTTCTCGTTTACTGTTGCCGTAAATCATACATTAAATGTTAACACATCTGACGGCCGTCCAAAAGTGTTAATATGCGGATATCCACATCCCGCAAGCTCTTTTGGTTTGACATAATGTGCTTTGCAAGTATTATGAAAAATATCAACGTTGTTGATTTAGGGTAAGACAATGAGATCCCAGAGGTCCAAAAAATTTCTAAAGATTGTGCTTTTCCTGGTACCAGCCGCCCTGGTATTTTTGGGCGCGTTCTGGGCCTCATCGGCGTATCTGGCTTTGTTTGTGATGGGTCCGTCCGATTTAGATCTGGGCTCCATCAGCTCTTCAGGGAGCTCCAGTGCGGATTTTACGGTCTCTTTTAATTCTTCCAATCCGTATTATTCCGGAGGCGAGGCACCTTATTCAATAGGCGGAGGTTCGTACTGCAACCAATGGGATGATGAAGGTATAAATTGTATTGACCCCGTTCCCGATCTTTGCCCGTATATTTCCATTGAGCCAAAAAATGGCGAAGATACGGAAAACGGATTTGATCAAAACCTAAACGAATCTCACGCGGCATTCGGCCAGCTTGATAGGCCGACCGACGAATCGGACGACTGGACGGTAAAAGTAACCCCGACTTGCTTCGAGGGAGAGTGTCCGGCCGATTATGATCCCGATACGTACGGTGACCCTATACCCAAGGACCTTGAAGGCAAGACTTTCGAGTGCGATTTGAGTGTCGGTTCTACCGTTCCTCCCGAGCAGGTCAGAAATTTTCTTGGCACAAATACCGCCTATGCGGATGATTTGAGCGATACTATAAAGGTTACGGCCGTATTAAACGGCAGCACCCAACCCGGATTCTCCAACGTACTTTTTCTGCCGGGGATAGAAGGCAGTGTCCTAAAAACCGGCAATGACACCCTTTGGCCGCCGACAATTTGGAGTAACGATATCAGTCAACTGGCCTTGGATAGTTCCGGGGAAAGCGTGAACGATATATACGTTGACGGAATAATTAATAATTTCTATACCGCCTCTATATATGCTCCGTTTACAGACTTTATGGATAACCTGGTATCCCAGGGTACGATACACAGATGGTTGCCGATGGCTTACGATTGGCGGTTTTCTCCGGACAAAGTCGTATCGGAGGGCATCAAGACAGCGGACGGCACGGAGGATGTCATACAAAAGATAGAGGACCTTGCCGCGAGCTCGGGTACCGGCAAGGTCACCATAGTGGCTCACTCTATGGGTGGTTTGCTTGGCAAGGCTATTATTAAAGAATTGCAGAATGAAGGAAAGGATGATTTGATAGATTCTTTTGTGATGGTCGGTACGCCGCAGCTTGGTACACCGGAGGCCATCGGTTCTCTTTTGCACGGTGACGGGCAGAGGATACTCGGCGGATTTATTACCAATCCTGCCAGCATGCGCGCGATAGGCCAAAATATGCAAGGTGCGTACGATTTATTGCCTTCGGAAGAGTATTTTGAGAAGGTTTCCGACCCGGTCATAGCTTTTGATTCCTTGGATCCGTTTATAAAATCCTGGCGCGATTTTTGGGGCTCCGGCATAAACACTTATGCGAGTATGGCCGAATTTCTGACCGGCCAAGGAGTTTCGCGTTCGCAGCCGCTCTTTGACGACTTAAGTACTCCCGCAGTATTAAATTCCGATTTTGTATCCGCCGCGGATAGCTTCCATAACGAGTTTGA
>DASZPN010000070.1:0-9300 GCA_035549995.1 Minisyncoccota bacterium | reverse complement strand
TCGAGAAATTATTGGGGTCAAAGTCTGGCTTGGCGGACATCGCATAGATTGAACCGTCTGCGGGGTTCATAATTATACCGCCCACGGAATCCACATTGTACTCCTGTTTGACGGCTTCCAGCTCCTTTTCCAAAAAGCTCTGGACTGTGGGTTCGATAGTGGTCTCTATGTCGCCGTTCTTTTCATCGCTCTCAAAAAGAGTTTTGCGTATGTTCGAAAATACTTCCGCGAAAAAATTAACATAAGATTCATCCGCGCCGGCCGCTAGCACGCCGTCATACTGGCGCTCCAGGCCATACCTGCCGCCCAATTGATCACCCTGATATCCCACAAAACCTAGCGTATGGCTGGCAAGGTCTCCGCCCGGATAAAAACGCCACTTTTCTTCGAATATGGAAACGCCGGTAATTTTCATAGCGGATATTTTATCCGCTTGGTCTTTGGAAAGCTGATGCGCCACTTCTTCGTAAGGATCATTTTGTCTGCTTGCTTCACCTATAAAATAATCATGATCGATATCCATGAAGGCAGACAGCTTTTTATATACGGCCTCCGGGTCGGCGATCTTTTCCGGATCGATGGCTATTTTATACCCGGCAGCCTGCACCGCCGCGGCGGAAGTCTGTCCGTCTTTAGACTGGAAAAATATGGTGCCGCGTTCGAAAATATTCGAAGAGGGCGTGGCGTATTGATGATCAGCCTTTGCCGCGTAGGCGGATCCGTGAATTACCTGCACCAAAAACAGCCGGCCGACGAGGACAAGCGCGAATATAAGAATCAAGATGGAGAGTACTCTGGTCCTAGCCAGGAAACTATAGCTCATTATTGACAACCTTTATGCTGCCAAGAGATTTGCGGGTAGCGAATTGCGTCGGGGCTTCCTTAAAACCCAGAGAGTGCGAAAGATTTAGATCGATCTTGTCCGTCATGGAGAGGTACTGCAGCTCCAGATCGCTGACTTGGTTGGAAAGAGTGCGGGCTTCTGCCTCGAGAGAGCGCCGGCCGACTATGTTGAAGACCATGCTGGTGAGAATAATTAAATAGAGAAGCGCGAGTGCCCCCAGGGCAGACAGCATCATAATGCCCAGCCTGTGCCGGAGATTGTTGTTGTCCACTATGTTTACGCTACCCGCGTATCTTTTGATTTTTATTGCCGCCGCTTTCATTATATTTTTTCTAAAATTCTTAACTTCGCGCTTCTTGCTCTTGGGTTACTTTTTAATTCTTCATCGCCGGGCGTTATCGGCTTCTTGGTCAGTACCCTGGCCTCGCCCGAGGCATACTTTTCTTTATAAAAATTTTTCACCTTGCGGTCCTCCAGGCTGTGAAAGCTTATGACCGCCATTCTGCCGCCGGGCGCGAGGGCATTAAAACCTTTCTCCATTCCCCTCTCCAGTGCGCCGAGCTCGTCATTCACCGCGATACGGAGCGCTTGGAATGTCCTGGTGGCAAAATGCGGCTTGCCCCTCCTGTATGCTGCCGGTACGGACCGGGCGATAATTTCCACCAAGTCCCCGGTCGTGGCTATCTTCTTCTCGCGCCTCGCCTCCGCGATGCCGCGGGCGATGCGTCTGGCAAACCTTTCCTCGCCGTAGCCGTAGATAATGTCCGCCAGGCTCTCTTCGCTCCATTCGTTTACCATATCCAGAGCGGAGAGATCTTCCGAAGAAGGATTTTCTTTCATAGTCATTGCCAAGGGCTCGTCTTTCATAAAAGAAAATCCTCTTCCGGAATTTTCCAACTGGTCCGAACTTAGCCCGAGGTCGAGCAGCACCGCGTCCACCTGTCCAACACCCTCTTCCCCCAGTATCCGGTCCAAGTCTCGGAAGTTTCCGAGGTGAAAGGAAATCCGCTTGCCGGAAAATTTTTCCTTCGCCCGCTCCCAGGTGCTTTGGTCCTGGTCGATGGCGATAATCCGCAATTCCGGATATCTGGCGAGCGCTTCGGCCGAATGGCCGCCGCCGCCGAATGTGCCATCCACTAATACGGATTTTCCATCCAAGTTCAAACCTTCTATTACCTCATTTAAAAGAACGCTCCGGTGAATACTGTTCATTTTCCCTGCCTGCCCTGGCTTAATTTCTCGGCCAGCTGGCCGGCCTCTTTCTCGACGACCGCTTTGTACTCGGTCCAAGCCTTTTCGTTCCAGATTTCCACCCGGTCCTCCACTCCGACCACCGCGGCACTGCCTTTGAGGCCGATGCGGTCTTTCAAAAAATCCGGAATGAGAATCCTGCCGATAGAATCCACCTCCGCCTCGGCCGCCCGGCCGAACATATAGCGGTTAAAGCTGCGCTTGTCCGCAGACAGAAACGACAGCTCGGCATCCGGGTCGGAAAGCCGTTTGGAAACCTTGGCCCAATCTTTTTCGGTGAAAAGGAACAGACACTGATCCAGCCCGGGGGTGACGATGACTTTCTTGCCCAATTCTTTGCGAAATTTTGCCGGCAAGGAAATTCTGTTCTTAGCGTCTATTGTATGGATGTATTCGCCTATTAGCATAAAAGTCGTGGAAACCCGTTCCCGAGCTTTTCCCACTTTTTCCCACTTGTCATACATTGTATACCACCCTGCCCCACCCTGCAAAATAAAAGCTGTGGATAACTCAAAAAGCCAGAAAGTTGACTTTTTTGTAAGTCGTTATAATGTAAAATATAAGCAAGCAATCAGTAGTTCTTTTGTTTACTTTTAGCTCCATACCAGGAGCCGCCAAAAAAAATAGATCCCATGCCAGGGAGCTATGCCGGAAGAAACAATCGAACTAATAAAAAAAGCCGCAGCCCCGTAAGGTTCGCGGTTTTTTTATTTACCCTATTTTTTATTTCGGCCGCATCAGAGGGAAATATTGAGTTTCGCGAATAGGCTTGTCGGAGAGAAATGCAAAAAGCATTTCCCCAAACCCGAAGCCGCAGGTAGGCGGCATTCCATATTCGAGCATTTCCACGAATTCCATATCCGGCATCATCGCCTCTTTGTCCCCCGCTTTGATGAGCTCCTGCTGTGCTTTGAAACGTTCCGCCTGGTCTGCCGGGTCGTTCAATTCGGAGAAGCCGTTGCCGACTTCGGAGCCGGCGATGATGACTTGAAACCTCTCTGTCAGTTCCGGATTCCCCGGCTGGGACTTGGAAAGCGGCGAGACGAGCTTGGGGTGGCCGGTCAGAAATACCGGTCCGGAAATTTTTCGCCGGCAGTATTTCCAGAGAGTGTCCACCAGGCGCTCCATGGTGTTGCCGTCATACTCCACCTTGAGCGAATCCAATTTCTTTTTGACTTCGTCAAAGCTCGCGGAAAGCACATCTATGCCCGTCTCTTTTTTCACCGTCTCGCGATAGTCAATGCGCGGCCATTCTCCCCCGAGGTCAAACTTATGTCCGCGGGTTTCAAACTTGGTCGTACCGAAAACATCCAGCGCGATTTTTTTATACAGTTCTTCCACCAGTTTCATTCCGTCCTCGTAATTTGCATAAGCCCAGTAAAATTCCATATTGGTAAATTCCTGCAGATGGTTAGCATCCGAGCCTTCGTTCCGGTAAGCCCGGCCTATTTCAAAAGTTTTTTCCAGGCCGGCGGCCATCAATCGCTTCTGCCAAAGCTCGCCGATGGAAATACGCAAATAGAGCGGAAGCTTAAAATCTTCGTTGTAGGTGGCAAAGGGCGTAGCCTCGGCGCCGCCGGTCGTAACCTCCAGGGTCGGCGTCTCCACCTCCAGGAAACCTTTGCTCTTCATAAAATTGCGGGTGGTTTCCCAGAACTTCGCTTTCTTTAGAAGGAGTTCCTTGATTTCCGGATCCATCAGGATATCCAGGTAGCGTTTGCGGAAACGCTCCTCTATGTCCTGCAAACCGTGCCATTTTTCCGGCAAAGGCAAGAGGGATTTGGAAAGCATCCTCCAGTCGCTGGCTTCTACCGATTTTTCGCCCCGCTTGGTGGTGAGAAATTTACCTCGGACCTCCACAAAATCCCCGATGTCCGCGACTTGGTTGAAAAAGTCCAGCTTGCCCGCACCGAGAGTGTCTTTTTTCAAGAGGCCCTGGAAAGAGCCGGTGCCGTCGTAGAGAGTTAAGAAAATTATCGCGCCCTGCCCGCGGATGGACATTATTCTGCCGGCCAGCCAAAATTCCTTGCCGGATTTCTCAAGCTCGGCAAATTTTTCCACCGCCTCGGCGAGAGACAGTTCCCGTTTTGACTCGGCCGGGTACGGGTCCACGCCGCTTTTTTTCAAAAGCTCTAATTTTTTCAGCCTTGCTTCTCTGATCTCGTCGATAGCGGACATTTGATTACGAAACTTCGATAATTTTATAATTCACCGGGCCCTTGGGGGTATTGAATGCAACGCTGTCACCTTTTTTCTTACCGAAAAGCGCTTCGCCAAAGGGCGAACGGTTGGAAATTTTATTTTCCTTCATATCCCCTTCCTGAGAACCTACGATGGTGTAAGTCTTCTCCTCGCCGGTCTCTTCTTTGCGCACGGAGACTTTGCTGCCGATATCCACTGTGTCCCCGCCTCCGCCGGAAACCACCTGCGCAGAACGCAGAACTTTTTCCACGTGAGCGATGCGCTCCTCCAGCTTGCTTTGATCTTCTCGCGCCTGATGGTACTCGGCATTTTCGGACAAGTCGCCCAAGGATTTGGCATAAGCAAGCGCCTCCAAAATCTCCTTGCGTTTGGAGCCTTTGAGTTCTTTTAATTCATCTTCCAGAGCTTTACGTTTCTCTTCGGTAATATAGTCTTTTTGGCTCATATACAAGTAAATGCTACCTTTTTAAGAGCGGAAAGTCAAAAAGAGCCTTGCTTTAAAATTTTTATGTGCTAATCTTTCCCCTATGGCAAAGACAGTAATAGAAACAAGAAAAAACCCGAATGAAAACAATCAGAGCCTGCTCCGCCGTTTTTCGCGCAGAGTCCAGGAATCCGGACTGATTTCAAAGCTCAAGAATGCCCGGTACAACGAGCGCAAGGAATCCAAAGTGAAAGTCAAAAAAAGCACCCTGCGCCGCCTGGCCCGCCGGGCAGAGATAGAAGATTTGCGCAAGATGGGCAAAATCCGCTAAGAGAGATGCGGCGCGGAGAATTTTCCATACAGAATCTGACCCGGGCAGCCGTGCCGGGTTTTCCTTTTGAACGGATAAAAGACGATATTCTGGGTCCGGGGTATGACCTCTCCCTGGCACTGGTCGGCGAGGCAATGTCCCGGGCGCTGAACAAGCGCTACCGGGGCAAGGACCGCCCGACCAACGTGCTGTCTTTCCCGTACTCCGACCGCGGGGGCGAATTGGTGCTCTGTCCCGCTGTAATAAGGCGCGAATCAAAAAACCCGGACAAAAATTTCGGCAAAACTTACGCACCGCTCTTTTTATTCCTGATCATCCACGGGATGCTACACCTAAAAGGCATGGATCACGGCAAAAAGATGGAGGGGATGGAAGAGTTTTATTGCACTAAATACTTGTCCCGTACTAAATCCTCGCGAAAGTGATATAATATTCCGTATTAGCATAGAAAATTTTAGTACGGAATGATCAGAAACGTATCAGTGGGAATAGACGTTGGCTCCGCCGCCGTGCGAGTGGTGGTGGGAGAATTTCTAAAAGGAGAAAAAGATCCTAAGATTATCGGCACAGGCGAGGCGCCGGCAGAGGGATTGCGGCACGGTTACGTAACCGACGCGGGACAAGCCGCGCAATGCGTGCGGGCCGCTCTGCGCAACGCGGAAAAATCTTCCGGTATAAAAATCCGCCGCGCCTTTGTATCGGTCGGCGGCGTGACCGTGCGCGGCGAGAGCCAAAGCGGAGAAGCCGTAATATCAAAAGCGGACGGCGAAGTGACCGCACTCGATATAAACAAGGCCCTGGAGGACTGCGAGGAAAATCTTTCTCTAGGCAACAAAAAAATCATCGGTATATTCCCCACCTCTTTCAAGCTCGATGGCAAGGAGGTCTTGGGCCGGCCGGAAGGCATGCGTGGCACCAAGCTCGAGGCCAAGGCCCTCTTCGTCACCACTTCGGATCAGCACCTGGAGGAACTGCTTTCGGTGGTGGCCGAAGCCGGAGTGGAGCCCGTGGATATCGTAGCCGGGCCGGTCGCGGCGAGCGCGGTGGCTCTGTCCGAGAAGGAGAAGATTGTCGGCTCGGCGCTGGTTAATATCGGCGCTGAAACTACTTCCCTTGCGGTTTTTGAAAACGGTACGCTGATCTCTCTTTATACTTTTTCCATAGGCTCTTCGGACATCACGAACGATATCGCGCTCGGTTTTAAGATAACCCTGGAAGAAGCCGAGCGCATGAAGCTCGGCGAAGATCAATCCCAGTTCTCAAAAAAGAAATTTGAGGAAATAGTCGAAGCGCGCCTGGCGGATATCTTTGAGCTTATCGGAAATCATTTAAAAAAAATAAAAAGAAACGAACTTCTGCCCGCCGGCATAGTCTTCGTCGGCGGCGGCGCCCGGACTCCGGGATTGGAAGAACTTTCCAAGTCTTCGCTCAAGCTTCCCTCCAAAATCGGCACGACGGAAATGTTCGGCCAGAATAAAACCCGTGTACGGGATTCCTCCTGGTTCACGGCGGTGGGTCTGCTCTACTCCGATTCTTCGGGAAGCGGATACGCTAGTTCTTCATCCTCCAGTCTGTTCAAGGGCCTGAAGAACACCATAAAATCCATCACCAAACAACTGATGCCTTAGATTAAAAAACTCAAATCCTCGCGCGGGACGAAGGATTTGCTTTTTTTTATTTTAGTTATAATATGAGTTGATATAAAAATAACCCAAAAATAAGCTTATAAATATATGCCAAAAGTCAATCCAGAGATACAAAGTTTCGCCCGCATCGTAGTCATCGGAATCGGAGGTTCCGGCAAGAACGCGGTAAATCATATGATCAACTCCAAGGTCAAAGGCGTGTCATTCATCGCAATGAACACGGACACCCAGGACCTGCACCACTCTCTGGCTGAAAAGAAAATTCATATCGGCAAGAATCTGACCAAGGGCCTCGGCGCCGGCATGGATCCGGATGTCGGCAAGCGCGCCGCGGAAGAAACCAAGTCCGAGATTCAGGATGTGATGAAAGGCGCAGATATGGTCTTCATCACCTGCGGTATGGGCGGGGGCACCGGCACCGGCGCGGCTCCCATCGTGGCCCGCGCAGCCAAGGAACAGGGCGTGCTCACCGTCGCGGTGGTGACCAAGCCGTTCTTCTTTGAAGGCGCGCACCGGATGAAGCTCGCGGAAAAGGGCCTGGAAGAGCTCTCCAAGGAAGTGGACGCCATCATCATAATCCCGAACGATAAATTGCTTCAGATTTCAGATAAAAACACCGTATTCAAGGATGCCTTCGCGATGTGCGACGACGTTCTGCGCCAGGCGGTGGAAGGCATTTCCGATTTGATCACTACCCCGGGCATAATAAACGTAGACTTTGCGGACATCAAAGCCGTGATGTCTGACGCGGGCTCGGCCTTGATGGGTATCGGGGCTTCCTCCGGCGAAAAGCGCGCAGAGCAGGCGGCCCTGCAAGCGATCAATTCTCCATTGCTGGAGATCTCCATCTCCGGCGCAAAGGGCGTACTCTTTGCGATTTCCGGCGGGGATGACATCACCATCCACGAGATCCAGGAAGCCGCCAAAATCATCACCGAATCCATCGACAAGGACGCCAAGGTTATCTTCGGCACCATTCACGACGACAAGCTTAAAAAGGGCGAGCTCAAAGTGACCGTCATCGCCACCAACTTCCCCACCGACGTGCCCAGAAAAACTTTGTTCGGCAGCAACGCAGCCCCGACCGGCCCCCTCCTCAAGGAGGAAAACGCCGCCGCGGTCAAGAAAGAAATTCATAATAGCATCCAGACCGGCTTCGGCAAAAAGCCCGAACCCAAGGAGGAAGAAATCATTGTGGACGACTCCGACGACTGGAGCGCCGTCCCGGCATTCCTCCGCCGCAAGAAGTAAAAGCTTGACGCATACTGTATAATAGAGGGTATGACTTACGATTTGATAATCATAGGCGGCGGGCCGGCCGGCAGCGCCGCGGCGGTGTATGCTTCCCGCAAGCGCTTGAAGACGCTTTTTATAACTGCGGAATGGGGCGGGCAGTCCATAGTATCCGAAAAAATCTACAACTGGATCGGCACCACTGCCCTCTCCGGCAACGAACTCGCGGACAACCTGAAGAAGCACGTGGAGGCGAACGCGGGCGATAGTTTGGAAATAAAAGACGGCAAAGTGACCGCGGTCGGTAAGACCGACGGCGGCTTTACTGTTACCACCGAAGCGGGTGATAAATTCGGTGCAAAGACCGTGTTGGTGGCCACCGGCTCCAGCCGGCGCAAGCTGGACGTGCCGGGCGCGGACCGCCTGGAGCACAAGGGGCTCACCTACTGCGCTTCCTGCGACGGGCCGCTCTTCGCGGATATGGACGTAGCGGTCATCGGCGGCGGCAACGCCGGCTTTGAAAGCGCGGCCCAGCTTTTGGCCTACTGTAAATCCGTCACGCTTCTCCACCGGAGCGACAACTTCGACAAAGCGGACGAAATCACCGTGGACAAAGTCCTGGCCAATCCTAAAATGAAAGCAGTGAAAAATGTGGACATCCTGGAAGTCAAAGGCGACCAGTTTGTGGAAGGCATCGTGTACAAAGACAAAACCACCGGAGAGACTACCGAACTCCCCGTCTCCGGCATATTCGTGGAGGTCGGCCAAATTCCGAACACCGGCTTTGTCAAAGACGTCGTGGAGCTCGACCAATACGGCCGGATAAAAATCGACCCGACCAATCAAAAAACCAAAACCCCGGGGCTGTGGGCCGCAGGCGACTGCACGGATGTGCTCTACCATCAGAACAACATCGCCGCCGGCGACGCCGTGCGGGCGCTGGAAGACATCTATTTGGCGATACACACGAAATAAATCAGGCGCCCTTTGCCACGGCGCGGGCGACAGCCCGCGCCACGCGCTTGTCGAGGGGATTGGGAATCACGGTTCCCTTTTTTAGTTCTTTGCCGGACACCAAGGCCGCGAT
Organism: Minisyncoccota bacterium; assembly: GCA_035549995.1. Lineage (GTDB taxonomy): Bacteria > Patescibacteriota > Minisyncoccia > Phycocordibacterales > UBA9973 > UBA9973. Next base: position 282 of record DASZPN010000070.1, on the reverse strand, counting down.
GGCCCGCGCCGCGGAGAGCTTCATATTATCGGTAATTTTCTTTGCACCGGAATCCAGCGCTCCGCGGAATATACCGGGAAAGGCCAGCACGTTGTTTATCTGGTTGGGGTAATCGCTCCGCCCGGTGCCAAAAACTTTTATTTTGGTTTTCCTGGCTTCTTTAAAACTTATCTCCGGCTCGGGGTTTGCCATGGCGAACACTATCGGGTCACGAGCCATCAGGCCTATCCATCCGGGCTTTAGCGCTCCTCCCACTGACACGCCGATAAAAACATCCGCGCC
>DASZPN010000069.1:0-2646 GCA_035549995.1 Minisyncoccota bacterium | reverse complement strand
CGGCGGTGACGACCATGCCGCTGTTCTGCGCGGTGACCTTCTCCATGCCCGTCGCCACGACCGGCGGGTCGCAGACGAGGAGAGGGACCGCCTGCCGCTGCATGTTCGAGCCCATGAGCGCGCGGTTCGCGTCGTCGTGCTCCAGGAAAGGAATCATGGAAGTGGCGATCGAAAAGCCCTGGTTGGTGGCCACGTCGATAAAATCCACTTCCTCGCGGGAGATGGTGCCGGGCTCGGTCTTAACCCGGGCCGCCACTCGCTCTTCGGTAATCTTGCCGTTTTCGTCGTAGGGCGTGCCGGCGTGGGCTATGCTGTATTTTTCTTCTTCCAGCGCGTTCATATATACTATCTCGCCGGTAATCTTGCCGTTTTTCACTCTTACATAAGGAGTTTCGATAATGCCGAAATCATTTATACGGGCGTAGGTGGACAGATGCAGAATAAGACCGATGTTCGGGCCTTCCGGCGTGTGAATCGGACAGACGCGGCCGTAGTGGCTGGGGTGCACGTCGCGCACTTCGAGGCCGGCGCGCTCGCGGGTAAGGCCGCCGGGACCAAGTGCGGACAAGAGGCGGATGTGTTCGAGCTCGGAGAGCACGGACTCCTGGTTCATAAATTGGGAAAGCTGGTTGGTGGTGAAGAATTCCTTGATGCGGGCCTGGAGCGGGCGCTGGTTGATGATGTTGATAGGCAGGGCCGTATTTACGTCAATGATGGACATCCTGTCCTGGATGTTTCGCTTGATCTGCATCATGCCGGTGCGGACTTTTTGCTGGAGCATCTCCCCTACCAGGCGCACGCGGCGCTGGCCCAGGTGGTCGATGTCATCCGCCTCGGCTTCGGGAGTGTTATTTAAAACGATAATATTTTCAACGACGGTGGCCAGATCTTCTTTGGAAATAGTCCGGCGGGCCAGCTCTTTTTCGTCGGTGGGTTTATTGAAACGCTGGTTGAAACGAAAGCGTCCCACCGGCGAGAGGTCGTAGCGCTCGGAGGTAAAAAGCGAATCGATAAATTCCTTGGCATTCTCCGCGGTGGCCATATCGCCGTCGCGCAGACGCTTGTAAATTTCCACGTAGGCATCGTTCAAAGTCTTGGCGGTGTCCTTTGCCAGGCACGCCTTCAGCACATCGGTGAGCGCGGCTTCCTTTTCAAAAGCTTTGAGAATATCTTCGTCGGTGTGGTAGCCCATCACCCGCAGGAGCGCAGTGACCGGGAATTTTCGCTTCTTGTCGATGCGGACATAAATCGCGCCGTCGGATTCGGACTCCACCTCTATCCAGACTCCGCGGGCCGGAATTATCTTTGCGCCGAAGAATCTCTTGCCCTTATTTTCGCTCTCGGTAAAGAACACGCCGAAAGAGCGCGCGAGCTGCGGCACGATGACCCGCTCCACGCCGTTGATGATGAAGGTGCCGTGATCGGTCATCACCGGCAATTCGGACATAAAAATCTCCTGCTCTTTCACAGTGCCGAGAATCTTGGTGTGCAGTTTGACCCGCGCTTTGAGGAGCCCCTGGTACGAGAGCTTGTTTATCTTGGAATCGGTCTCATCGTTCTTTGGCTCGGCCAGAGAAAAAGAAGTGAATTCCAGCTGAAACTTCTTGCCGGAGTAGTCGGAAATAGGAGAAAACTCCTTGAAAACTTCTTTCAGGCCGTCCTCCACCAGCCATTTAAAGGATTTGAGCTGGGCTTCTATTAAGTTCGGGAATTCAATGAGGGGCTTCTTGTAACGCGAAAAATACTTCTTGGGACGCTTTGTCTCGGTGTGCATAAATTAAAAAAGCTTATAAATTAAGCTAATAATAAGATGGAGATTGCATCCGAGACTCAATCTATTACAATCGAGCCAATTATACTCGGCAGAAAAATTTTGTCAAATTATTCACTTCCCTTTCTTCCATTCCTCTATCTTCTTATGGTCTCCCGAGAGCAATACTTTTGGCACGCGGTAATTTTTACCCTTATATTTGAGAACTTCCGGGCGGGTATAAACCTCGCTCGAGGACACGCGTTCCTCCTCCAGCGATTCGTACTTGCCGAGGACGCCGGGAATCTGACGGGAGATGGAATCAAGCAGCACCATCGCCGGCAGTTCCCCGCCGGTTAGGACATAGTCCCCCACCGAAATATCTTCGGCCTTGAATATTTTTTTCACCCGCGCGTCGATGCCTTCGTACCGCCCGGAAATCATAATGATGTCGGTATACTTTTTTGCCGCGCTCTTGGCATAGGCGGTGGTAAATTTTTTGCCGGAGGGAGAGAGGATGAGAATTTTTATTTTTGAGCCGCTCGGAATTTTTCCGAGAGGTCTGGCCGAGCGTATTCGCGAGGAAAACCGAGGACCCGAGGAAAATTTTTGAGCGGCGAAAATTGCCTTCTCGACTGCCTTTAAAATCGGCTCCGGCCGCATCACCATGCCAGGCCCCCCGCCGTAAGGCCGGTCGTCCACCGGGCGATAATTATTTGAGGACGCGGGCAAAAAATCCCGCGGATTGTAAAACCGGACGGAAATTTTCTTGTTCTTTATCGCCCGGGCGATGATGGACTCCTTGAGATAAGAATCAAAGGCATTCGGGAAAATTGTAATAATATGAAAGCGCATAATCTGGATTATAGCAAAAACCCCGCCATGGCGGGGTTTTT
>DASZPN010000068.1:0-4034 GCA_035549995.1 Minisyncoccota bacterium | reverse complement strand
CCATACTGTGACGGTGCGAGATCGAGACACCGGAGCCCAGGAACGGCCCAGAGTTGATGATTTGGTCGCTTACATAAAGAATAAACTGAAGTAAGGAATGAAAGTTCACAAGAAAGTTTTGCCGAATGGCCTGCGGGTAGTTACTATCCCGATGAAAGACAACCCGACCGCCACCGTGCTGGTTCTGGTGGGGACGGGCTCTAAATACGAGACCAAAAAACTGAACGGCATCTCGCATTTCCTGGAGCATATGTGCTTCAAAGGCACGGAGAAGAGGCCGAAAGCCATAGACATTTCCCGAGAGCTCGACGCGCTCGGCAGCCAATACAACGCCTTCACCGCGCAGGAATACACCGGCTACTATGCCAAAAGCGACGCCCGGCACTTCCGGAAAATTTTTGACGTGGTTTCGGACATTTATCTCAATTCTACTTTCCCGGAGGCAGAAATCGAAAAGGAGAAAGGCGTGATTATCGAAGAGATAAATATGTACGAGGACACTCCGCCCCGGCATGTGCAGGATCTCTTGATGAAGCTTTTGTACGGGGACCAGCCGGCCGGTTGGAACATTGCCGGAGAAAAATCAAATATTCCCCGGATGAAGCGTACGGATTTTGTTTCTTACAAGCGCGCGCACTATCTGCCGGAAGCCACCGTGATAGTCGTAGCGGGCAGAGTGTCCGAGACCGAGGTGCTTCGTGAAGTTAAAAAAGTATTCGGTTCTCTCTATCGGGGTAAGAAGGGAAAAATGGTAAAGACCCGCGAAAGCCAGGCCCGCCCGCAGGCGCTCGTAAAGTGGAAGAAAACCGACCAGGCGCATCTGGTTTTGGCCGTGCGTTCGTTTGATCTCATCGACAAGAGAAATCCGGCTCTGTCCGTACTCGCCGGCATCCTCGGCGGCGGAATGAGCTCGCGCCTTTTTCAGAAGCTCCGGGAGGAAATGGGCGTAGGCTACTACGTGCACGCTTACAATGACGCATACCTTGATCACGGATTTTTTGAAATTTCTGCCGGCGTGGACAACAAGCGAGTGGCCGAAGTCATCTCCGCGATTTTGGGCGAGTGCGCCCGGCTCCGTAGCGAGCTCGTCTCCAGGGCCGAGCTCGACAAAGTCAAAGAATGCCTGATTGGCAATATGAAGCTCTCGCTCGAGTCTACGGACGACATCGCGAATTTCTACGGCGGACAGGAACTTCTGCGCAGACAGCTAAAATCCGCAGACCAAAAAGCCCGAGAAATCAGAAAAGTCACCGCGGCGGAGGTGCGCAAGCTCGCCGGGGAAATATTTCAAAACAAAAAATTAAATCTCGCCCTCATCGGGCCTTTCCGGCAAAATCAATTTTCCAAAATACTCAAGTTCTAAAAGGTTTTTTCCGCGGAGTTTTTGTGCTATGATTTTTATATGGCAGGAAAGAACGGCTCAAATCAAATCAGCATATCCACCGGCACCATCATCCGGTTTTTCCTGGTGGCGCTCGGCTTCTATCTTCTGTGGTTCCTGCGGGATATGGTGCTCATCATCCTCACTTCCATAGTCGTGGCGTCTTTTGTGGAGTCCACCTTGCCGCGTTTTCGCAAGCTTCGAATGGGGCGGGTTTTTTCCGTTGTCCTTCTGTACGCCATCTCGCTTCTCTTTCTGGCGGCGATCTTTTATCTCTTTGCTCCGCTTCTCATCACGGAGATCTACAACTTTTCCACCTTCCTCTCGACTTATATTCCCAATTCCGCGATCATAAATTATTTCCAAAATGACGCCTTTGCCGGCGCGAAAGACATCGTGACCAACCTCACGCACAGCCTCTCGCTCACCACGCTCCTCGCCACTTCCAAAGCTTTCATCACCAACCTCTCCGGCGGTTTCTTCCAGACTCTCTCCGCGGTGTTCGGCAACATCTTCAACGTAATTCTGATTATCATCATCTCCTTTTATCTTTCCGTGCAGGAGAACGGCATCGAGAATTTTCTAAAGGTGATAATGCCGGCGCGGTACGATGATTACGCGGTGGACCTCTGGCGGCGCACCCGGCGCAAGATCGGACTATGGGTCAAGGGGCAGGTTATGGTCGCCATTCTGGTTGCCATTCTGATATACCTCGTGCTCTCGCTCCTCGGTATGCAGTACGCGCTCCTACTCGCCATCATCGCCGGCGTGATGGAGCTTATCCCTTACGGCATACTCCTCGCGCTCATACCCGCGGTGGCTTTCTCTTATATAGACGGCGGCATCTCCAGCGCGTTTCTGGTGGCCGGCGCGTATCTTATCATTCATCAGTTTGAGATATTCCTGTTCACTCCGCTTCTCATAAACCGCGTGGTCGGCCTTTCGCCCCTGGTCATCATCCTATCGCTCCTCATCGGTTTTGAAATCGGCGGATTCTGGGGCATCATCCTCGCCATTCCGGGCGCGGTCTTGGCCGTGGAATTTCTGGGCGACCTGGAAAAACATAAAATCCCGAAGATTGAATCCGAAAAATGAGCGGCAAGAATTTTTACATAACCACCACTCTGCCGTACGTGAATGCGGATTTGCATATGGGGCACGCGCTGGAATTCGTACGGGCGGACGCGGTGGCCCGTTATAAAAAGCTCACGGGCTTTGATGTATTTTTTAATACCGGCACGGATGAGCACGGCCTAAAGATTTACGAAAAAGCTAAATCCCTGGGCAAAGAGCCAAAGCAATTCGTAGACGAGAGTTTTGCGAGATTTAAAGAATCGGTAAAGATTTTCGGTATGGATGATAGCATTCTTCATTTTATCCGGACGACCGATGAGCATCATATAAAATCCGCACAGGAATTCTGGCAGAGGGTAAATGGCAACGGGTATATCTACAAAAAAAATTACAAGGCCAAATATTGCGTCGGCTGCGAGGAGACCAAGAGCGATTCCGAGCTGGTAAATGGGCAGTGCCCTATTCACCCCGGAGTGCCGCTTCAGATCATCGAAGAAGAAAATTATTTTTTCAAATACAGCGAGTTCGGGGGTAAATTGCTGGAATTTTATAAAAAGAATCCGAACTTTGTCATACCAGATTTTCGTTTCAATGAAATAAAGGCCTTTGTGGAAAGGGGACTGGAAGATTTCTCTATATCGCGCCTAAAAGAAAAAATGCCCTGGGGCATACCGGTGCCGGGCGATGACAAGCACGTGATGTACGTATGGTTTGACGCTCTGACCAACTACATCAACACTCTGGGCTGGCCCTTCGACTCCGCTCAGGATAAGCCGGAAGAAAATTTATTTGAGAAATACTGGGTCAACGGCACCCCCACCCAATATTGCGGCAAGGATAATACTCGCTTTCAGGCGGCGATGTGGCAGGCGATGCTTATGGCCGCCGGCGTGCCGAATTCCTATCAGATAATCGTGAACGGCTTCATCACCGCGGAAGGCGGGGTGAAAATGTCCAAATCCCTGGGCAACGTGGTGGACCCGAAAGAAATCGTGGCCGAGTACGGCACGGATGCCTTGCGTTATTTCCTTCTGCGCGAGATATCGAGCTTTGAAGATAGCCCTTTTACGATGGAGCGATTCAAAGATGCTTACAACGCCGGCCTGGCGAACGGGTTGGGGAATCTTGCAAGCCGCATACTGACTTTGTCGGAGAAATATTTGGACAAGTGTCCCGAAATTCCGGAAATGTCCATTCCCAAAGAATTTTTTGATATTCTGGATACTTATGATATCAAAGCTGCCGCGGACTATGTCTGGAATGAAATCGGCAAACTGGATGGCTATATACAGGAACAGGAACCTTTCAAGGTTGTAAAAAGTGATTTGGAGAAAGGCAAGCAAATGATAAGCGAACTTACGGTAAAACTCTATACGATAGCCAGGATGCTGAATCCGCTTATACCCGAGACAAATGCAACGCTTAAAAAATTAATCAAAGAAAACAAAAAGCCCGCGCAGCCGCTGTTTGCGCGGAAAGATTAATGCCAAAATACATCGACATCCATTCGCACGTGAATTTCCGGGCCTTTGACGAGGACCGGGATGAAGTGATTAAAAGGGCGCTTGATAATGACACC
>DASZPN010000067.1:0-7306 GCA_035549995.1 Minisyncoccota bacterium | reverse complement strand
CACGATATGATAACGCACTCCGATGAGGTCCTTCACGCGGCCGCCGCGAAGCATCACCACGGAGTGCTCCTGCAGGTTGTGGCCTTCGCCGGGAATATAAGCAGTGACTTCCATGCCGTTGGTCAGGCGCACGCGGGCGATTTTACGGAGAGCGGAGTTCGGCTTTTTCGGAGTGGTAGTGGTCACCTTGGTGCAGACGCCGCGCTTGAAGGGCGACGGGAAAAAGACCGGCTTATTCTTGAGCACGTTGAAGCCGCGAGTCAGCGCCACCGTCTTGTCTTTCGGTATCGCTTTCTTTCTCCTTTTTCTGATTAATTGGTTTACTGTAGGCATAATTTAAAACAAAAGAGCCCGTAGACTCTTTGAAAAGGCACGGGGATAATTTACTATAACTCCCCTGAAATTGCAACCCCACAGGCAGGCTCTGCTCGAAATACGCCTACGCCGGCAAGGCGATGCCGGTGACCAGGTGATACAGGAAACCCAGCACGGGATAAAGGTAATTCACAAAGAAGACTATAAATATAATCAAAAACACCAAAGAATACCGCTCCAAATTAGCCAGGATAGGCCAGGCCGAACGCGGCAGGAGCGAAAAGAGTATCTTGGATCCATCCAGGGGCGGAATCGGCACCAGGTTGAACACCATCAGAGCGAGATTTATCTCCACGATGGAAGAAGTGATGAAGTAAAAGCCGTCCGGCACTTGGAAAAGGTAGGAAAAACGGATGAGAAGCCCGAATAATGCCGCAATGAAAAAATTTGCCAGGACGCCCGCCGCGGCGACCGCCAGCGTGCCCCAGCGTCGGTTGCGGAGATTGTCCGGATTGTACGGCACCGGCCTGGCCCAGCCGAAAACGAACCCGGTCGAGAAATACAGGAGCGCCGGCAGGATGATGGAACCAAAAAGGTCCAGGTGGCTGACCGGGTTCAGGGTCAGCCGGCCCGCGTTGCGCGCGGTCTTGTCCCCGAAATATTCGGCCACGAAGCCGTGTGAAATCTCGTGGATAACCACGGACATTATCATTATGACTATGAAGAAAAGTGCGTTCACTGCTTGCATCCCGTACGAAATAGGAAACGCTTTAAGCGTGATTTAATAAAACGCTTACCTCGTCCCGATTTTAAATATAACTCTCTCGACCTCGCATCTTCCTCTTTAAGACACGCCTCATAATAAATCAACTCATATGGACCTTTATCTTTTGTATATGTGGATTTGCCGTCATTGTGCTGCTTAAAGCGTTTCCGTAAATCATTTGTATATCCCGTATAAAACTTTCCGTTCTTTTTACTTTGTAATAAATAAGTATAAAACATAAGCATATAATTTCGTACGGGATTGCATTCCTTTAATTCTTATGATAGCATACAACGCTGTATGGCAAAAACCTGCGTAATAACCAAAAAGAGCTCGGTAGTGGGCGGCGGATATTCCAACCGCACCCGCGCCACCAAATTCAACCCGACCGGCAAGGCCAGGAAGTATACCAATCTGCAAAAGAAGAAGATCTTCGTGCCGGAGCTCGGCAAGACCGTATCTGTTCAAGTCTCCACCCGCGGCCTGCGCACTATGAAAAAGAACGGCGTTTATACCACTCTCCGAAAAGCCGGACTCGTAAAATAAAAAATCTCCCGAATGGGAGATTTTTTATTTAGGCCGGCACGAAGGTGAGCGCAGTGCCTTTTTTGCCGCTGCGGCCGGTGCGGCCGATGCGGTGCACATAAGTATCGTAAGTCTGCGGCACGTCGTAATTTATGACGTGGGTCACGTCCGGAATGTCGAGCCCGCGGGCAGCCACGTCCGTGGCAATCAGAATATTTATCTTGTCGGTCTTGAATAGATCCAGGGTGCGGATGCGTTCGCGGCTGCGCTTGTCCCCGTGGATGCCGCCGACTTTGAAGCCCGCGTGGCCGAGTTCTTTGGCCAATTCATCCACATGATGCTTCCTTTCCCGGAAAATTAGAACTTTGTCCGAGCCGTCCCGCTTCAACACTTCGTGCAATTTCTCCAATTTTTCTTCCTTGCTTCTGACACGGATAACATCCTGATCGATATTTTTCGCCGTTTCTCCCGAAATCACGGAAATAAACGCCGGCTCTTTCAAAAATTCCGCCGTGAGTTTTTTGACCTCCGGAGAAAGCGTCGCGGAGAAGAAAAGGGTCTGGCGATTCGCGGAAGTCTTGCCGAGAATGAAAGTCATATCGTCGCGGAAACCCATATCCAGCATGCGGTCGGCCTCGTCCAGCACCACCGACCGGCAATTTGCCAGGTCCAGTACTTTCTGCTTGATGAGATCGGTCAGGCGGCCGGGCGTGCCGATAACGAAAGACACTCCCCTTTTTATCTCCGTAATTTGTTTGCCGATAGGGAGCCCGCCCACGCAGGATACCGAAAACATCCCGAGCCCGAAGGAAAGCTTTTTGAAGTCGGATTCTATCTGGATGGCGAGCTCGCGGGTCGGCGCCATAATGAGGACGAGCTCTTTCTTGTTCTGGCCTTTGGTTCTGTAAACTTTTTCTATGAGCGGCAGGAGAAACGCGGCGGTCTTGCCGGTGCCGGTGTTGGCCATGCCGAAAACATCCCCGCCCAAAAGCACGACCGGTATGGATTGGTCCTGTATCGGCCTCGGGCTGGTGAAGCCGGCCTTGATGATATTTTTCTGAAGCTGTTCGTTGAACGGAAAGTCCGCGAAGGTATGCTTGGGCACGTACGGCTTTTCTTCCACCCGGACGCCCTTTTTGACGAAACGGGAAAAATCTATCCGCTCGCCCCGCATATTGCGAGGTGAACCGCGGCCTTTTGTGCTATTTCTATTAAACTGGCCCTTTCCCTTGCGGGCAAAGGCAGGTCGGCCGAATTTCTTCGGACGCTGAGTATGTTGTTTGTACATATAAGGGTCACCCCCAATATGCAAGAGAAATGCAAGCGATGAGAATGATGGTGAAAGTGTAGCATTTTCAACTTATTTTGTCAAATTGTGAAGCCAAAACTTAAAAGCTATACTGATGCTATGCAGGGCAAACACGTAGACGAACAGTATCTGGATCTCCTTGAACACATAATGAAAAACGGCGCGGAAAAGAGCGACCGCACCGGCACCGGCACCAAAAGCGTCTTCGGCTATCAGATGCGTTTCAATCTGGCAGACGGCTTCCCCTTACTCACCACCAAAAAAGTTCCGATAAAATCCATCATCCACGAACTCTTGTGGTTTATGCGCGGGGACACAAACTTGAAGTACTTGGCGAACAACAACGTTCATATCTGGGATGAATGGCCTTACAAGGCGTATTTAATCAGGAACAAAAAGCCCGTGCCAAAGACCGGCTCGGAGGAATGGAGTGCCGGCATCAAGGAATTCGTGGAAAAAATAAAATCCGATGATGCTTTTGCAAAAGAATACGGCAACCTGGGCCCGATTTACGGCTACCAATGGCGCAGCTGGCCAACGCCAAACGGCGGACATATCGACCAGCTCGCGAAAGTGATTGAAGATATCAAAAAAACTCCCGACTCCCGCCGGCTGATTATCTCTGCCTGGAACGTGGCCGACATCGACGAGATGGCCAAGGCCGGCCTGCCGCCCTGCCACTGCTTCTTCCAGTTTTACGTGGTGAATGGCAAACTTTCCTGCCAGTTATACCAGAGAAGCTGTGATACTTTTCTCGGCGTGCCTTTTAACATCGCTTCCTATTCCCTCTTCACTATTATTATCGCGCAGGTTACCGGGCTTGAGCCGGGCGAATTCGTCTGGACCGGCGGCGACGTACATTTATATTTGAATCATTTGGAACAAGCCGCGCTCCAGCTCTCCCGCCGGGGCGATATCCGCCCGATGCCGAAGATGAAAATAAATCCGGACAAAAAAAAGATAGAAGATTTTACCATAGAAGACTTTGAACTGGTAGATTATAACCCGCACGAATCCATCAAAGCCCCGATCGCGGTGTAAATTATGATTCTATCTCTCATCGCGGCCATCGGAAAAAATAACGAACTCGGCAAGGGCAATACGCTCCTTTGGCACATGCCGGCGGATATGAAGCACTTTCGGGAGACGACCTCGGGCCACGCGGTCATAATGGGCCGGAAGACTTTTGAATCGCTCCCCGGCGGGCCGTTGCCCAAGCGGAGGAACATAGTCATAACCCGAGACAACAATTACGCCCGGGATGGTATCGAGGTTGCGCACTCTTTGGAAGAAGCGATTGAAAAGGTAAAAGATGAAGACGAAGTATTCGTCATCGGCGGCGCGGAAATTTACAAGCTCGCCATGCCGGAAGCGAACCGGCTTTACATCACCCACATAGATGCCGGGAATAAAGACGCGGACGCGTTCTTCCCGGAAATCATCCCGGTGGTTTGGAACGAAGTCGCGCACGAGGAACACCCGGCGGACGAGAAAAATCCGCACGGGTACATTTTCTCCACCTATGAAAAGATAGTCTAGGGATCCTCCGGGGTCTTGATGCGAATGAAAATATCCTTGCCTTCCGGGGTTTTTTCTTTGCGATACTTCCTGTTTTTATTTATCTCCACTTTGCGCACGAGTTCCCGCTCCAGGTCGATGCCGAGAATCTCCGCCATCCCCAGAAGGAAAATCAGCACATCCGCGAACTCTTCCGCCGTACCGCGATCGTCGCCCTTGGCGTGCTTGTTGTAAGCTTCCGAAAGTTCTTCGTACGCGCGGCAGAACTCCACCGCCACGTCGGTGGTATTGAAACCCTTCTCCAGCTTGTTCCGCATCACTTCTTTTTGTAATTTCTTGAGATCTATCATAGATTTCTATTTATTCTTTCTCTTATATTGTCTGGCTTTTACTTTAGCCAGCCCTAGCATGCGCCGGGATGCCTTCCAAGGAGGCTCATTCCTGTACTTGTCGCTTTCGTATATTATTTCTTCGATTCCATTCTGGATAATTGTCTTTACGCATTCATTACAAGGAAAGAGCGTGCAGTAAATTCTGGTCCCCTTGGTAGAATTATTGGCATTATAAATAGCATTTTCTTCCGAGTGACAGATATATGCGTATTTGGTATTCTCGTAATTTCCCTTTTTGTCCCAAGGAAGCTTGTCATTGCTTATACCCCTGGGAAATCCGTTGTAGCCCATACCGACCACGACATTCCTATCATCAACGATTACCGCCCCGGATTGGGTGGACGGATCTTTGGAACGTTCGGCAATCAAATGCGCCATGCGCATAAAACATTCATCCCAGGAGATGGCTTTGCGGGGCATAGTCTTGCCTGCCAATCTTTTCATTTCCCTAATATACTCCCGAAGAGCGGCAGATACAAGTCGTCTTTGGGATTTATTCTGAGCTCACTCTTGTTTATCTTGTCCGTAAATTCTATCGACGCTCCGGTAATGAGCGCGAGCGGCCGGCGTTCCCTGCCCTCGCCCATCTCCAGCACCGCCGCGGTGGCCAAGCTATCGGCTACATCGGTGCGAGACATTTCCATTCTTCGGCCAAACAGATCTTTCTTGCCTATATAATTCCTGATGCCTTTGAATCCCGCATAGCCCAGCGCCACGCCGACAATGCCGGCCCGGAGCGGGAAAATTCTGCTGTCAGTTAGGAGAACACCAATGTTTTTTAATTTGTAAATCTTTTTCAGTTCCTTTCTCAATGTTTCGGCGGCGCGAAAGCTGTCTTTCGGCAACAATACTAATTTGCCATCTGCATTGGATTCGTCTATGCCGGCCGAAGCCATCACCATGCCGTCTCGGATAGTCAGCCAAGTTAGTTTGGTTTCAAGCGCTAAATCAGATTCCTCGCGTATGAGCGCGGCTTTCTCTTTTTTGTTTTTAAATTCTGCCGTCCGCCCTTCCGCCAAAGCCGCGATTTTTGAAGTGACGACCAGCACGGATTTCTCCGGAATTTTTTTTACGTATTTTCGGATGAAGGGAATTAAATCTTCCCCTTCCTTAAATACTCTGGTTTTGAAGGTTTTGATTTGCATCGGCAGGATTTTTACCGCGCAGGAGGCGGATGCCCAGGTACGAGAGCGGAGTATAGAAAAAGCCCATCGTTACCTTGTATATGTACCAGGGAATGGTAATCAAAACAAGATCATGAAAGGAATAGACTCCCGCGAAGGCAATCGACATAAAAATAACCGTATCCAGAAGCTGGGACCAGAGGCTGGCCAGGTTGGCCCGCAGCCAAAAGCGTTTTGTGCCTATGCGGCGGCGGAAAAAGAAGAAAGCGATGACATCCTGATACTCCCCGATGACAAAGGCCGCCACGGAAGCGATGGAAATTCTGGCCGAGAGGCCGAAAATCGTATTATAGCTATCCTTGGCCCAAAGAGCTTCCTTGGACCAGGGCACCATGCTCTCAATCAGAGAGAAGAAAAGAAAAACCATTATAGAAAGGGCGCCGGAGAGCACGAACAACTTGGACATTTTCTTGCCATAAACTTCCCCGATGACGTCCGTCATGAGAAATACTATCGGGAAGAAAAAAACACCCACGGAGAGGTGGGTGCCCCAGAGAAATGGCATCAGCTTTATGCCGAGCGTGTTCGAGGCAAACAGAGCGGTGATGTAGAGCGTGAGGCAGACCAGGATCTTTTTATAGTCCCGCTCCGTGAGCTCCCTCATCTTAGCCTTTGACTTCCACGCCCATAGAACGGGCCGAACCGGCCACGATGGCGATAGCGCCGTCGATATCCTTGGCATTAAGGTCCGCCATTTTCTTTTCGGCGATCTCCTTGGCCTGCGCGCGGGTAATGCTGCCTGCCTTGGATACGGTGTTCTTGCCGGAGCCTTTTTCTATGCCGGCAGCCTTGAGAATGAGGCCGGATACCGGCGGAGTCTTTACTATGAAATCATAACTGCGGTCTTCATACACGGTGATAACCACTCCCACTTTGTCGCCCGCCATTTTTTGGGTGGCCGCGTTGAATTTAGTCACAAAGTCGCCGATGTTGATGCCGGCCTGCCCGAGTGCGGGGCCGAGAGGCGGCGCCGGGGTAGCCTTGGCGGCCTGAATCTGAAGCTTTATTTTCTTTGTTATTTTCTTTGCCATATGATTTGAGAGATTACCTTAAATTTTCTTTACTTGCAAGAAATCCAATTCCACCGGAGTCTCTCGGCCAAACATAGACACAAATACTTTGACCTTGCCGCGCTCCTGGTCCACCGAGTTCACCTTGCCTTCGAGCTCCTTGAAGGGGCCGTCGGTTATGAGCACAGTCTCGCCCACTGCGATATCGATGTTATGCTTGGCAGTACCGGCGTCCATCTTTTTGAAAAGATAGTCCACTTCTTCCTTCTTGAGCGGAACCGGGTTTA
>DASZPN010000066.1:0-9781 GCA_035549995.1 Minisyncoccota bacterium | reverse complement strand
ACAGTGAGGCAAACATTGGAGAAGCAGATGACACAGTCTCGTATGGTTCATCTAGTTCATGAAATTCTTTTAATAATTCCATTCTGAACTGCGTGGTCGCTATCTTGCTTGCCAAGAAGTTTTTGACGCAATCTCCAATTTGGTCAAAGTTGGACCTGGAACTTATATTGGATGCGTAGTAATAATCAAACAACTCCTTTACCTTTCCGGATCCAGAGATATTTTTGGGGAAAGTGCCTTTCCCATTATTTTCGTTCATAGCAAAAATTATTTAAAGGTGAAAAATTTAAATTCCGAATGAAATATACAACTTTTAAAAAAGCCGGTCAAATTTTGCTCTAAAGGACATTGGGGAAAAATGTATGTCCTTTATAATATTTATCCACAGAAAACACGAAAGCCCCGCCGGCCCGGTCGGGAGCCGCGGGGATTTCGCGCTTTTGTTTATAAGTTTAGTAACCTGCTACGGTCGCTACCTGGTTCGGAGTGTTGGGATTCAGGCTAAAGTTCGTAAGAGGAGCGGGTATCGGAAGGCCGAGAGACGGGCACATTATGTTGTTGACCTCGGTCTGGGTGGTCAGGTAGAAGATCTTGGTCGGAACAGTCAATCCCCAGGGGGCGAGAACATTCTGTGCTCTGGCGACTTGGAAGGCGCCCACTGCATCCGCAGTCTTCGGGCCGTATATGCCGTCCACTACCAGGCCCGCATTCATATAGCTGTTTAGGAAAGTCTGAACCTTTCTCACGTTCTCCGGATCGTTGTGGTAACCCACGCGGAGGTATTTATCCACATAGATTCCGCAGGAAGTCTGCGCGCCCAATACCTGGCCGACAGGTCCCCCGCCGGAATGATGGATGCGGGTCACCGGCTTGTTTACATTGGTCTCGTCGTTGTCATTCGGATTGTAAGAGTTCGGATTGTTAACATTGCCATCGGTGTGGCAGCCGGGGTCGGCAGAGTCGATCAGATTGTCGCCGTCGTTGTCGATGCTGTCAGAGCACTCCGGGTTGCCGCCGCTATTGGCGGGATTCACAGTGATGGAAACAGTGTCGGTGCCGGTAGCGCCGTCGTTATCGGTGACGGTAAGTTCAAAGACATAAGTGCCTTCCACCAAACCGCCGGCATCCGGGCCTACGACGTCATCCGGGTCCACGGTGGACGGGCCGGAAACTTCGGTCCAGACATAGGACGCGATAGTGCCGTCCGGATCGGAACTGCCGGAACCGTCGAGGGTTACGGAATCAGTCGGAAGAGTTATGGTCTGGTCGGGGCCGGCATCCGCAGTCGGAGACTGGTTTCCGCCGCCGTTGTTCTCGGAGCAATCCAAGCTAACCTTCACCACCAGGTCGTTGTAATCATAGTCGCCGCCAAGAGTATCTTCAAAGGCTACGATGTAGTCGTTGGCGGAAGGATTGAAGACCAGGGTCTGGTTGTGGCCGGACTGGTTCAAAGAATCCTCGGTGGTCTCATAGGTGTTGCCGTCGCCGTAGACTCTGATGGCAAAGCCCATAGTGCTGGCGCCGGAAGGTACGGTGATGCTAAAGGGCCCTGTGTTGGAGAGAGGCACGGAAACGCTGATGGCGCTGTTGGTCTTGAAGACCGGGGTAAAGTTGGAAACGTCGCCGTTTACGTAGTAGCCGAAGACAAAGTCGTTGGCAGAGTACTTGTCAAAGTAAGTGGCATCCACGTCTACCTGCATACCGGAAGTCACATTCCATACTTGGTAGTGGGCCTGGTCGTCAGCTGCGCTTACGCTGCTGTAGCCCGAGTTGTCCAGGATAGTCTGAAGAGTCTCTTCGTCGGAAGGAGTGGCGCCGATAGTCTGGTCGGTGGTGCTGCCGAGAGCGTCCGGCACGGGGCAGGAATTTTCAACCGGAGGAGGATTGGTATTGCCGCAGTCATTTATGATCAGCTTGTAGAGCAAACCGGCCGGGTTGAGCTTCACGGTACCGTTCGGGAAGTATTGATTGGTTATGGTAAAGGTAATGGTGTTTGAACCGGTCAAAAGATCCGATGCCGGAATACTGCAGGTGGCCTGGGTGTCGGCGGTAAAGTTGGTCAGGTCGCTGGAAGAACATACTTCGTGGCCGTTCACGGAAACATCGTAGGTATTATCGGAAGCAATTTCAAGCAAGCTGTCTTTCGGAGTGCCGGAAATGTTGAAATCGCGGGTAAAAATTTTGGTGGTTTCATTCACCGGGTCCACTATGTTGCTCTCGCTCCAAATCCAGGTAGCATCCGAGATGGAAGCAGTCCAGGCATGGTGATAAGGCTTGGCTACCGGCACGGCATCATGGCTGTCCACCTGTGTATCCGTATCGCTCACGATGGTATTGGATTCGTTATCCTGGCATTCGCCGCCAACCGGCACGCACTGGCCGTCGTGAAGTTGGTAGCCGTCCGGTACGCTGGTCTGAACGCCGTCCAAATTCGGACAAAGGTCGCCCGTGGTAATCGGCACGCACTGGCCGTCCACTATCTGGTCGCCGTCCGGAATACTGGTCTGAACGCCGTCGATATTCGGGCAAAGGTCGTTTTGTTCCTGGGTGTGTACATTGAAAGCTATGCAGTTGTAAGTCTTGCCTGCTTCCACCGGGTTTACATAGTCATAGTTGTCATAGTTCAAAACGTCAGCGTTGCAGTACATCTCGGCGCTATTTTCATCATCGGTAGAAGGAGTATTGCTACCGTTCGAGAGCCAGCCGGAGAAAGGAATATAGCCGGGCTCTTTTTCTTCGCGGACCCAAACCTGGGAACCCGCCGGCACAGTCGCCGGAGAGGAGGTGCTGAACTCGGTCCACGGAGCCGGAGCTACATCGGTCTCGTCGCCGGGGTTGGCAGCGCTGGACGGAGCCCACTGAAAGTACCAGAGAGAGCTGTGGCAATTCGGATGAGAAGCGAGGAAGTCGCTGGCAGTGGAGGAAGTTATGTTCGGACCGCCGGCGCCCCAGTTCGGGAGATCGCTCTCGCTGTCGCAGATGATCTTGCTCACTTTGATGGTGGCAGTGTTATCGCCGCCATGGTCGCCATCATGATTTTTATCATGATTGTCATCTTTGTTCCAATCCTTGTTGCCATCATTATTATTATTATCGCCGTCATGTCCTTTATTAGAATCATGATTGTCGTTGTCATTCTTATCACCCTTGTTGTCGTTATTATTGCCATCATGTACGGAGTGATGATGGGTGCCGTTGGCAAAAACCAAAGACGGGCTCGCAAAGCTGTTCACAGCCGCGAAACCTGCAAAACCGAGAACAAAAACTAGAAACGCATAACTGATTTTTTTCATAAAAAATGAATAGATTAAAACTAATAATTAATTAATAAAAATAAAACTAAATAAGCAAACTTAAACTCAATTGCTACTAGTATATCATACAAAGAATATGGTGTCAAGTTATGCCTTGATTTTTACCAAAATCCGTGGGCAAAAGTTAGAGCAATTTTCGTATGATAGGGCTGATAGATCTCTGCTCCCGAAATTATCACCAAGCACAAAATCTGTCAAGGCAATTTGTCCGTAAAGTCCTTGATAAATAAAGTTATAAAGGACACATATTCCCCTATCGGACATTATGATGTCCTTTTAAATATGTCCTTTATAAGCCTGGATTTTTTGGCAAAAATAAAAAGCCGCCCAAATAAATTATCAAATTCATAAAAACGGCTTTATTCCTCCTCGGGTAATGGGTAGTCTATCTCAGTCCCAACTATTCTGACCCTCAAATCCGGGACCGGTTGATAGTCGGCTGTAGAGCCGTGTAGGGCAGTATATCTCCTGATATACATAGCCTGACCGAGCTCTTCAAAGATTCTTACGATATCTTCTTTATACAAAAATAGATCTGCAAAGCCATATTTTGTATAGTCCTGACCCTCTGATTGGGAATATTTTCTTCCCTCTCTGGTCATTTTTACCATATAGCCCCTGGAGGCGGAGAAAAGACAGTATTTCTTTTTACCTTCCATATTTTTTAAATTTAGTTTTTAAAAATGAACTGTCGCTCTATTACTAACACGTAAAATACAACAAGTCAAAAAGGCTTAATTTGTAAGTTTTGAGCGCTTGCCAAAAGTAAAGAAAAGGGATAGTATTTGTGCCGCAGAGGTCCAAGAGAGGCTGTTAATTTTTATGGACGAATTCAACCTAATAATCAAGAAAGAGCTGGCCCAGGGCTCCGGAATGTCTATCATAAATTTGATTGACCAGCTCGTTTTACATGCTTCGAATATCCACGCCTCGGATATCCACATCGACCCGCAGGAAAAGAACGTCCGGGTGCGCTTCCGCATAGACGGGGTTCTGGAGGATGCCCTTCCCCTGCCCAAAGAAATACACCCGGAGATAATTTCCCGCATCAAAGTGCTGTCTTCCCTGCGTACGGACGAGCACAGCGCCGCCCAGGACGGCCGCTTCCGGAGCCTGATATCCGACTTGGGTTCTATCGATGTGCGCGTGTCTATCGCGCCCACTTATCACGGCGAGAATGCAGTGTTGCGCCTGCTTTCCGACAATGCCGAGAATTTCACCCTGGAGACCCTGGGGTTCAGCGAGTCAGACCAGAGGAAAATCCGCGAAGCGATGACCAGGCCGAACGGCATGATACTCGTCACCGGCCCGACCGGCTCCGGCAAGACCACCACTCTCTATACCGTTCTCAAAATGTTGAACTCGCCGGACGTATCCATAATCACCATCGAGGATCCGATCGAGTACGCGGTGGACGGCATAGAACAAATCCAGGTGAACTCCCGCACCGGCCTCACCTTTGCGAATGGCCTGCGCTCTATCCTGCGCCAGGACCCGGATATCATCATGGTGGGCGAAATCCGGGACACCGAGACCGCCGGCATCGCGGTAAACACCGCCCTGACCGGGCACCTTCTGCTTTCCACTCTTCACACGAACGACGTATCCACCACCTTGCCCCGCCTCCTGGATATGAAAATCGAGCCCTTCCTGGTGGCTTCTACCGTATCCATCGCCATCGGCCAGCGGCTCGTTCGCAAAATCTGCAAGCATTGCAAGGAGGAGAAGATTCTCTCCGAGGAAGAATACGCCCGCCTGGCCGAAGCCGTTCCGGCCGAAATCCTGGGCCAAAACCGAAAATTCTTCTTTGGCCGCGGGTGCGAGAAATGCAGCGGCACCGGCTACAAAGGGCGCATGGTCATCGCGGAAGTGCTGGTGGCTGACGACGATATCCGCGCCGCCATCATCGCAAAGGGTTCCGCCGCGGATTTGAAACACATCGCGGTCAAAAACGGAATGACCACTATGCTTGTGGACGGAGTCCGCAAGGCGCTCGCGGGGCAGACGAGCATCGAAGAGGTGCTGCGGGTAACTCATGAATAGATTAAAAGAACATTTCAATACACTCAAAAAGAAGACTTCTCCCCAGGGAATCAAGATAAAATTCTCCACCGCAAAAAAATCCGAAACCAAAGCGGAGAAACCGGCCAAGCCCGCCGGCAAACGGTTCGGCTCTATGAAGATAAATCTGGGCGGCGGGCTTTTCTCCGCCAAGTTTTCGGTCAAACAGCAGGCATTCTTTGCCAAGCGTCTTTCCTTTCTGATCAAAGCCGGCGTGCCGGTCCTGGAGAGCATGCACCAGATCCGCAAGCAGACCAAGTCCCGCGCGGAGATAAAAGTTTTTGATAAAGTCATCGCGGATGTAGCAAACGGGCAATCCCTGGCCACCAGCCTGGGCCGCTTTCGCCGAGTCTTTGGAAACTTTGCGGTGAACATCATCCGCGCGGGCGAATCGAGCGGCACCCTGACCCAAAACCTGTCATACCTGGCGGACGAGCTCAAAAAGAAAGATATGCTCCGCAAGAAAATAATGAGCGCGATGCTCTACCCTATCATCATCACCGTGGCCACCTTTGGCATCACCGGCTTCCTGACCGTATACATCTTTCCGAAAATTATTCCGATATTCCAGGGAATGCAGATAAAACTGCCCGCGACCACGCGCATCGTCATCGGCGTGGCGAATTTCCTGCGGCACGACGGACTCTGGCTCATCTTGGGGCTCGTACTTTTTATTGCGGGCGTAGCATTCCTGATAAAAAAAGTTCGGCCGGTGAAATTTTTCTATCACGGCCTGGTCCTGCGGGTGCCGCTCTCCGGCAAGATCGTAAAGAATTACAACCTGACCAACACGATGCGCACGCTGGGGCTCCTGCTCAAGTCCGGCATATCCTTGACCGAATCCTTGCACGTGACGGCGGAGACCACCGAAAACCTGCGCTATAAGGCAGCCCTTTATGAAGTCTCAAAGAGTGTGACCGGCGGCAAAAGCATATCCGAAGTGCTGGAGCAGATGCCCTGGCTCTTCCCCCCGATGATTCCGCATATGGTAGTCATCGGCGAACGCAGCGGCAACCTTTCCAATACGCTGATATATCTCTCCGAATTTTATGAGAACGAATTCGAAGACCTCACCAAGAATCTCTCGAGCTCGCTCGAGCCTATCTTGATGGTAATAATGGGATTTATGGTCGGCTTTGTGGCCATCTCGGTAATCACGCCCATTTATGAAATCACCTCAAACCTCAAACATTAATACGAAGGCCGGATTCACCCTCATAGAAATGGTGATAGTGATTTCGCTCATCGCCGTCATCGGCGGCTTCGGACTTTTCTTCGGCATAGATTCCCTGCGCGGGTATTCCTTTCACTCCGACCGCGACACTCTGGTGTCGACACTCCAGCACGCTCGCGCGGAAGCGATGGCCAACATCTGCCGGGGCACGGACTGCGCGGACGGCGGCAAACCGCAAGGAGTGTATATAGATACATCCGCACGGAAGTTCATAGTCTTTCAGGGCACGACCTATGACCCGCACGATGACAACAATGCGCCGGTGGATTACAGCCAAAACACGATTCTGCCGGACGACGGCAGTCTGCGCACAATAGTTTTCGACCAGCTTTCCGGCAACGTAGACGCACCCGGATACATCACCATAAACGACGCCACCAACGTGCATTCTTCAAAAGTGGAGATCAGCGACCAGGGCCAAATACTATGGAGCAACTAAAAGAAAAAACCGACGCCGGGCCTGCCCTGAAGCTTGCTGAAGGGTTTTCCACTATCGAGCTCGCCGTGGCGCTCGGCATTATGGCGCTCGTCCTCACCGCAGTGATAATGACCGCTTTCGGCAACCAATCCTTCCTCCTCGGCAGCCAGACGAATAACGAAGCGCTCAACATCGCGCAGGGGCTCATCGAACAGGAGCAGGCCCTCGGCCGAAAGGATTTTAATTTGGTGAACGCAACCTCGGAGTATGAGGCGGATACGGATGACACCGGCTATTGCCCGCTCGGCACGGACGGCAAACCGGACTATATCAGATACAAGGATTCCGACGGCAACTATGATATTTATTGCGAACGCGTTTATGTGGAGAATTATCAGACCGCCGGCAAATACAATTACCTGGAGAAAAACGTAATTGCGGAAGTGGTCTGGAAAGACGAAAGGGGTGTCTGGAAGAACGTACAGCTGAAAACCCTGATAGCAAACCTGGATAATATTTCCAGTTCCGCGACCTGCAATTCTTCGCCATCCGGAGACTGGAGCAATCCGGAAGCGAATTCGTATTCGTTGACTGATATGGGCGCTCCCGGCGGTGCTAGTGTCTCTGTGTCAGACGTCGATGCTTACCAGGATACTCAAGGAGACAAGCTCTATGTAACTCTGTCTTATACTTCTGTTCCAACCTATTCAAAATTTTTCATCTTTGATTTGACTCACCCCGACTCCCCCAGCTTTGTAAACGACTTGGACACTACCGGAGTTTCGATAGGCGCAAACGCGCTCACGGTAGTTTCCCCGTCTACCACAAAGGATACCCCGGACCAGAAAACTTACGCGTTCCTTGCGAACGGCGCCGGACCTTCCCCGAGCGATTGGGATACTTGCATCAAGAACCCTGCTTCGGAAACTTGTTCCCAGCTTGAAGTAATAGATGTAACAAATCCGAATTTTCTTTCTACTCCCGTGTACTTTAATCTGGGTAGCAGAATTCACGGCGGCAGCGGCCAGGGCGTGGGTAAAAGCATTTACTACCGGAACGGATATATTTTTCTGGGGCTTACCAAAACTTCCGCCGGGCCGGAGTTCAATATCATAGACGTGCACGACCCGACCGCACCGGTCTGGATCGGCGGGTACGAAACCGGACGGACGGTAAATTCGATTTATATTGACGAAAATAATTACGCATACCTGGCCACGGATGACAATACAGGAGGACATCAATTGCTGGTGCTCGACATCAGTGACCCCACAAATCCCGTGGTGAAGTGGCCCGCAACCGGAGAATCCTTGATTTCCGAAATTTCCAGTTTTGGCGTGGGCAATGCTATAACCCGAGTCGGAGATAATCTTTATTTCGGAATGACTTACAACTCCCCTAACCCGGAATTTTTTATTTTGAAAAATTCCAACCCCTCCAGCGTAGCGCCCTCGGTTTCGGATAGTTACGACCTCGGCCAGAGCATCGGCGCGATAATAATTCGAGACTATTTGGAAAACATCTTATCATCAAACAGCAACGCCTTGTACATAAGGAACGCTTATGATTCCTCGGTAAAGACCGTAAATCTGCCTCACGGCGGCGACGGCACCGCGATGGACTGCCAGGGAAATTATTTGTATGCCGGCGACAGCGACGGAAACATAACCGTGATAACCGCAAACTAATATGAAAGAAAATTCTTCACAATCCGGCTTCACACTAATAGAAACGATAATTTACATTGCGCTTTTCGCCATTATAATTTCCGGCGCAATAGTTTCCATTTACGGCATCATCGGCGCGAGTTCGCGCAACCAGATAAAGGCAATGGTGGAAGAAGAAGGCAGTTTCCTGGTTGGCAAAATCGATTGGGCACTCTCCGGCGCCGCAAATGCTGAAGTAGTTAACACTCCTAGCGACTCTACTCTGGAAACTACTCAATACGACGGAAAAGAAATTTGGATAAGGGTTTCCGCTGGCGATATGAGCATAGACCCAGACTACGACGGTACGACCTACAATGGGGAAAATTTAAATAATTCCAATGTGACAATAACTTGCCCGGCCTCCAGCTGCTTCACTTACACCGCCGGCTCCTCGGACGGCATAAATCCGGCCCGGATAGTGGCGGACTTCACCCTCTCCACCCGCACCGCCGAAGGCTTGTCTTATTCCCAGGAGTTTTCTACTATTAAATACCTAAGAAAATGAGCCCCTACCCCCTGAAAACAAAGGCCGAAAACAAGGAGGGAGGGTTCATCGCCCTCACAGCCACTATCATCCTCACCATCGTCCTGGTGATGCTGATCACCGCAAACGGCACTTCCAGCTTCTTCGCTCGCTTCGACGCCCTCGGCAGTGAGAATAAAAGAGTCTCCCTCGGCCTCTCCGAAGCCTGCTCCAATGCCGTATTACTCAAAGCGGTGCAAGATTACAATTACAACGGCGGTGACACTATCACTATGAGCGACGGCAGTACTTGCCACGTGGACTCGCTCCACTCTACTCCGAATTATGACGATTCCGGCGCTTATGAAGTAAGTAAGGATATCACTATCAAGACCAGCGTGCAGTACCCGGAAGAAAACGGCTCCTGGAGCACAAATCAAATCGCCGCCACTATCAAGAATCCGGATTACTCCTCGACCATCGTCGCGCCGGATTGCACGCTCTCCCTTTACGACTCGGATGATAATCCGCTTTCTTCCGACGATGTAATAAATGTCGGTGATGAAGTCAAAGTATCTTGGA
>DASZPN010000065.1:0-3967 GCA_035549995.1 Minisyncoccota bacterium | reverse complement strand
TGTGTCCAGGGCAAAACTCGGTCGCCGGCTTTTTTGGCACGGAGCAGGGTCTCGGGGGAGACGTTGACCTTGTAGCCCACCCCGCCGGCCTCCACCACCAGATATTTGTCTGTTTTCAGTATTATTTCGCCCTTCAAGCTGCCAATCATGCTTTAATCTTAGCAAATAAGGACTTTTTAGCACGCCTTGACTTTTCGGTCAAAAAGGTATATAATATCGAAGTATTTGAACATTCCAAACCTTTTAAAAACAAAAAAATGAACCATTATCATCACAAGACCAACTACACTAAGGAGTTGGCTCAGAAAGTAGATTACTTTCTGAAAAATTCTTCTTCCAAAGCTGAAGAGGAAGCCAATAATTTCAATCAAGATATGCTTGATGAAATTAAGGCAAAAGAAGAACTAAAAGAAACTAAACCAGCTCTTAAAAAGCTGAATTGGTTTCAAAAACTATTAGTTCGTTTCTCAGGATATACCTATCCTGTTGAATAGAACTATATTAATTCGTATCCCCGTCACAAAAACGGGGATATTTTATTTCTATTTGCCTTTTTAGCCTATTTCTGCTATTTTACTTTCATGCCAATAACCAAATCAGCCAAGAAAGCCATCCGGGTTTCCGCCCGCAAGAAGGGCTACAATGACCGCCACAAGAAGGCCGTCAAGGAAATAATCAAGAAATTTGAAAAGGCCGCCAAGGCGGACAAGAAAGAAGCTGAGAAAATGCTTCCGCAGGCTTTTGCGATTATAGACAAGGCCGCCAAGCAGGGCGTAATCAAGAAGAACAACGCCGCCCGGAAGAAGTCGCGCCTCTCGGCGCTGGCCAGAAAATAATATGAGTCTCTGGGAATTTTACGGCACGGAGTGCCCGCATTGCGTCAAGATGCACGAGCTCGTGGAAAAGCTCGAGAAGGAGAAAGGCGTGAAGGTGGAGCAATTCGAGACTTGGCACGACGAAACCAACGCCAGGAAGCTTGAGGATGTGGACCGCGGGTTCTGCGGCGGCGTGCCTTTTTTCTATAACACCGAAAGTAAAAAATGGATCTGCGGGGAGGACAGCTACGAAGCTCTCGTGAAATGGGCGGAGGGTAAGTAAGCTCTTGCCGGTCCATCTGATATAATAGCCTCGTGTCTGTAATTGAAGTAAAAAATCTTACAAAGAAGTTCGGCGATTTTACCGCCGTGGACAATGTCTCTTTCTCCGTAGAGAAAGGAAAGATTTTCGCCTTTCTGGGCCCGAACGGCGCCGGCAAAACCACGACCATCAAAATGCTCACCACTCTCCTGGCGCCTACGGCCGGAGAAGTGTCCGTGAACGGGTTTCATTTGGAGAATCAAAGGGACGAAGTCCGGAAATCCTTCGGCATAGTTTTTCAAGATCCTTCTCTCGACGACGACCTCACCGCTTATGAAAATATGGAATTCCACGCAGTATTGTATGGTGTTCCGAAATCCGGCCGTCAGGGCAGGATCGAGGAGCTGCTCAAACTGGTGGATTTGTCTGATAGGAGCGGAGATTTGGTCAAAACTTTCTCCGGCGGCATGAAGCGCCGGCTGGAAATTGCCAGGGCTCTGATCCACACGCCCAAAATACTTTTTTTGGACGAGCCGACCGTGGGCCTTGACCCCCAGACCCGGAATCATATTTGGTCCTACGTGCTGGACCTTTCCAAAAAGGAGGGCGTGACTGTTTTCCTTACTACTCATTATATGGAAGAAGCGGAGAAAATGGCAGATCGCGTGGTAATCATAGATCACGGCAAGATTATCGACACAGGCACTCCGGCTGAACTCAAAGAGAAAAATCAATCCGCCTCGCTTGAAGATGCATTTCTGAAACTGACCGGCAAAGACATCAGGTCGGAAGAAGCTAATTCGATGGACACGCTGCGCTCCCACGCCCGCGCCTGGGGGAGGCGAAGATAAAATTATGTCCGCAGTTTATATACTTTGGTTGCGACAACTTAAAAAATACATCCGGTCCAAGCCGCGCATCATCGGATCTCTGGGCCAGCCGCTCCTTTTTCTCCTGGTGTTCGGCTTCGGCTTTGGTTCTATCTTTGCCAAATCCGGCAACGGCAATTACATTCAGTTTCTGGTGCCGGGCATCGTGGCGATGGCGGTGGTCTTTACCGCTATATTCGGGGGCATCGAGCTTATTTGGGACAGACAGTTCGGATTTTTAAAGGAAACTATGGTCGCGCCAGTTTCGCGTTTTTCTATAATGGTTGGCCGTACGCTAGGCGGGGCGACTGTCTCGGTGATTCAGGGCGTGGCAGTGCTAATCATTTCTTTTCTAGTCGGTTTTCGAGTGCATCATATCTTGCTGGTGTTTATGGGGCTCTTGTTTATGTTTATCACCGCTGTATTTTTCGTGGGACTCGGAACTGCCATCGCTTCCCGGATGCGCGATATGCAGGCTTTCCCCATAATTATGAATTTTCTAGTGATGCCGCTTTTCTTTCTTTCCGGTTCGATTTTTCCACTCGATGCTGCGCCCAAAGCGCTCCAAGTCCTCGGACGAATAGATCCGCTCTCATACGGCATAGACGGCTTGCGCTACGCTTTCATCGGAACGTCTTCACTTAATCCTTGGCTGGATCTCTTGGTACTCTCGCTTTTTTCCGCCGCAGTGCTGCTTATCGGCCGGCGTTTGTTTGAGAAGATGGAGGCGTAGGCCTGATCTGGATCGAGCTGGCATTCATCGAGCCGTCGGAATTGACCGCCCCATTCACGGTGACGTTGGTACCTTTGGCGAGATCGGACTTAGCACCGTCCACAACCTTGGACACTTTAGTGTTTGAGTCAATAAATATTATCTTGGAACCTCCACTCGGCAGCTTTATGGTTATACTCTTCTGATCGGAGGATATTATTTCGCCGTTGGTCGCGCTGGTGACGACGCCGCGATTGCCGCCCGCCGCGCTCTGGCCCGGAAAGCCCCGGCCGGCAAAGGCGCTTTGTCTGGCTGAGAGAGCTTTGCTTCTGCCGTGTCTGTCTCCGATATAATAGGAGACGAACATCAGGGCCAAGATTACGGCCAGCGCTATAATTTTTCTCTTTTTCTTTGGATGCATATATTTTTTTAAGTTAAACTTATAATACTCGAACCGATTTATAATAAATTACTCGTAACGCAGCGCATCGATCGGACTCAATCGCGACGCGCGCCGGGCAGGATAATATCCGAAAATGATCCCGATGCCCGCCGATACTCCGAAGGCGAGCAGGATGGACGACAAGGATACTTGTGTCTGCAGTACTCCCAGAGAAGTGATGGCAAAGCAGACCAGCCAGCCCAGGGCAGTGCCTATCAGTCCGCCCAGAAAAGTCAGCATCACCGCTTCGGAAGCGAATTGCAGGTTTATGTCGCTCCGCCTGGCTCCGATGGCCTTGCGCAGGCCGATCTCCTTGGTGCGTTCGGTTACCGTAGTGAGCATCATATTCATTATACCTATGCCGCCGACCAAAAGGGAAATCGAAGCGATAGCGGCCAGGAATAGTGTAAAGGTGTCTATAACAGTGGAAAGAGTGCCCAGAATATCTTCCTGAGAAATTATGGAAAAGTCGGCTTCGGAAACATTATGCTTGTCCAAAAGCACATTGGTTGCCTCTTGCTGAATATTGGCCATCTGGTTTTTGTCTGCCACGGACACGGAGATGGTGGACAGATAGTCGTCTCCGGAAAGGATTTTCTGCATGGTAGAAAGAGGTACGAATATTTCATCGTCCGGGCCGGAAAACCCCGCCCCGCCTTTGGCGGTAAGTACTCCGATTACGGTGAAGTTAACTTTATTTATGCGCACAGTCTTGCCGACAACGCTGTTCGGGTCGGTTTCATCCGGAAAGAGGTCGCTCATGGCGGTGGCTCCCAGCACTGCCTGCCGGCCTATGCTGCGATCATTTGCATCCGAGATAAAAGAACCCGCGTCCAGGGATAAATTGTGCACGGCGAGGTATGCAGC
>DASZPN010000064.1:0-1799 GCA_035549995.1 Minisyncoccota bacterium | reverse complement strand
CGGGGCGAGTAGGCGAGGGGCTTTTTTAGCTCAGTAAGAGCCATAGTCCCGGCCCAATCATACTCAATACGGTAATGGCGTCCAAAAAGGATATGCCTTCTCATAAAATCCTGAAGGTGTTCCTTTATCGGCTGGGTCGTGCAGGTGTCGGTGGTCATTTCGCCTTCCATATCAAAGTTTCTGCCTCCGCCCAAAAGAACTCTATTGCCCAAGTTTTTGAAGTAATAGAAGCCTTCCGTTGCGTGAAAGGTGCCTCTCAGGGGCAGGTTTGGAATCTCTGAGGTTAATATGATCTGACCTCTGGCCGGTCGCATCGGCGCATCCTTGACCAGTTTTTTAGTCAGACCGTTTGTGCAGATAAACAGCTTGCGGCAGGCGAACTGATACCCTTTGGAGGTGAGTAAATGCACAAAGAATTTTTCTTCAGCGTACTTCACAACTTCCATTGATGTAAGTATTTCGACCCCCATAACCTTCACTCTTTTCATTAGCTCTTTTATGAGCATGCCGGAATGAATACTACCCTCAAGCCTGTTTTGGATCATGCCGGAAAAGCAGGTAAGGCCCATATCCTCCATTCTTTCATGGCCACACCAGGAAAACACTTGCGTGTTTTGGGTCATAGGATAAAGTTTTTGATTCAGGATTTCAACTTTATCCCGCAACTTGGAGATATTATCCGATCCGATAATACACTCGTACCCGCCAGATGGATCATAATTGACTGCTTCGTCGCCCAAAAATTCTCGCATCATTCTGATGCCCTGAATCTTGTGATCCAGTATATTCCACACTTCTTCTCCCATGATGGAGTAATCAGCCAGGATCTCACTGGGGCTTCCAAAACAGGCAAATCCCGCGTTTCGGAGGGATGCTCCGTCGGGAAAATCACCTTTTTCTAAAATCAGAATTTTTAATTTTTGATTTTTAATTTTTAGATTGAAGGCGAGCCAGAGCCCCGCCAGGCCTGCGCCTACGATTATCAAATCTCTCTCATGAAAGAAAGATTCTTTTTGCCAAAAAGAAGTTTTCGGTTTCATATTTTATATTTATTTTTAAAGATCTGACGAACTATCAGTCCGATGAATTTCTAACACCTATTTACAAATTAGTCAATTTTGGAAAAAGAAAAAGCGGGTCCGCGCGATTGATAACGGTCCCGCAAAGATGTCCTGTGATGCAACACCTTCTTCAGCTGTTCGGCCCAGCTGGAGCAAAAAGTATAACTCTGTGCTCAGTGTAGCACCAAAGCCGAAAATGTGATAATTTTATAAAGCTCTCCTTTTGGAGACGTGTGCTCTGAAATATGTTATGTATTTGAGACGTGGCTGAGATGGGCTCGTAAGAAACTGCTTTCTTCCGAGCCGGCGCAAGGCGCCGACCACTCAGCCGAAGCTTGCCGCCCATAGGGCGGGCTCCGTACGAGCGGAGCGAAGTATACGGAGACGTGGCTGAGTGGTTGAAGGCACCGGTTTCGAAAACCGGCATCCCGGAAACGGGATCGTGAGTTCAAATCTCACCGTCTCCGCATATGGATTATTACAAGGCATCGTTAAAATTGCATAAAAAATTGCGGGGCAAGCTGGAAGTGCGTTCCAAAGTTTCGCTCCGGAACAAGACCGACTTGTCGCTGGCTTATACGCCCGGCGTGGCGGCGGTTTCCCGCGCGCTCGGCGAGAATCCAAAACTGGCGAAGGCATACACTATAAAATCAAACTCCGTGGCAGTCATATCGGACGGCTCGTCCGTCCTGGGGCTCGGCAACATCGGGCCTTACGGGGCCCTGCCGGTGATGGAGG
>DASZPN010000063.1:0-13840 GCA_035549995.1 Minisyncoccota bacterium | reverse complement strand
TGTGCGGAGGAATGTTTGTCGCCATACCGACTGCAATCCCGAGCGTGCCGTTTAAAAGGAGGGACGGCACAGCCGCAGGCAAAACCACCGGCTCTTTCCTGGTCTGGTCGTAATTGGGCCGAAAATCCACGGTTTCTTTGTCTAAGTCGCGCAAGAGTTCCGAGGCTATTTTGGACATCTTGGCCTCGGTATAACGCATAGCTGCCGCGCCGTCGCCGTCAATCGAGCCGAAGTTACCCTGGCCGATGATGAGCGGATAGCGAAAAGAAAAATCCTGGGCCATGCCCACCATAGAGTCGTACACGGCTGTATCGCCGTGCGGGTGGTACTTACCCAAGACATCGCCCACCACCAGCGCGGATTTTCGAAACCGAGCGGAAGATGTGAGCCCGAGCTCGTTCATTGCAAAGAGAATTCTCCTGTGCACGGGCTTCAAGCCGTCCCGGACGTCCGGCAAAGCGCGCGAAGTTATGACCGACATCGCGTAGGCCAGATAGGATTCCTTCATCTCCGAGACTATGCCGACCGGAGTTATGCTGTCCCTGGCGGGACCCTTGTTTGGTTCTTTTGTAGATTCCTTATTCCTTGCCATATTCCTACTCTACCACGGGGTTGAGTTTTTCAAACTGTTAAATCCGCTGACCGCGCTGTCTTTCAATACCGCAAAGGGAGAAATATTTTCGCCCAGCTGTTTTTCGCTCTTTGCCGTCTGCTGAACGTTCACGCCGAAACTGTGCGCCCAGGCGACAAAAAGCAAAAGCAGGGAAATACCTGTCAAAATATAGAGAATCTTGACTCTGATGTGCTCGGGCTGTTTTCTGATGTGATGAATGATTTTCTTCATAATCTTAAGCGGGTTTTAATACCACGACTTCGCCTTCCTTGCCATCCAAATCTTTTTTCTTGAGCACTAATTTGTCCGTGACCTCGGCTTTTTCCTCGCCCATTTCTTTGAGAAATGCTTTTAGCGAAGCTTGCTCAAAGTCCATAGGTATGACCAGGTGAGCCTCCAGTGAAGAAGCGAGTTTGGCGGCGGCCTTGGGCGAAAGTAACCCCTTCTCCCCCACCGGCACGAATAAAATGTCCGGCCCGTCAATCTCCTCCCTGGCTTCTTTGGAAATTTCTTCTTCAGACAGAGCGCCCAGGAACGCGAGCTTGATACCGTCCACCGTGAGCGAATAGATGGTATTAATGTACTTCTTGCCGCCGAGCTCGGCGTGGGACATCATTCCTTTTATGAAAATCTCTTTGACCTCATAGTCTCCTGGGCCGGTAACGAGAAAAGGCGCACGGTCACCGTGAGAAAGTTGGTCCGTGCCGTTGTAATCCGGATGGTTCACCGAGACGAGCGCTATATCAGCCCCAAAGTGGGCCGACACGCCGGATTTTGAACTTTTGGACACGGGATTGAAGGCGAGCACCATCTCGCCCTGGCCGATTTTGAAAAATTGTTTTCCGAAATACGTGATTATCATCGGGCCTTATTATAGCATATCCAAAACGAAAAAACACCTTGCCTGACTTGCATTTTTACGGCTTTGTAGTAGTATGCCCTGTACAGCTTTAATATTATTTACAAGCACGGATTTAGGGTAACCCTATTGAGGCACAAGGCCGAAATAACACCTAAACCTTATATCCGCCATCGCGCGGATTTTTTGTTAAAAATTATGGAAGAAACAGCAACAATAGAAATAAATCCGGTCCTCAAATCCATCGTGGACAGGAGCGTAAACAAGCCCGAAGCGGACGCATTGGTGGAGGGTCCGGTCATACTAATCGAAAAGTCCCGGGTCTTCGTGGACCTCGCGCCTTTCGGCACCGGCATCATTTACGGCCGGGAGTTCATTAATGCCAAGGACATCATCAAGAAAATAAACCTGGGCGATATGATCAAGGCCAAGGTCGTCGAGGCCGAAAATAAAAACGGCTACATCGAGCTCTCGCTCAAGGAAGCCAAGCAGGCGCTCATCTGGAGCGAAGCGGAAAAAGCCATCAAGGCCAAGACCGTGATGGAGCTGGAAATCAAAGACGCGAACAAGGGCGGGCTTATCCTGGAGTGGCAGGGCCTGCAGGGCTTTCTGCCCGCTTCCCAGCTCAAAGCCGAGCACTACCCGCGCGTAGAAGATTCCGATAAAGACAAAATATTGAAAGAACTGAAGAAGCTCGTCGGCGAAAAAATTTCCGTGATGGTTATCTCTACCCTGCCCAAGGAAGGCAAGCTGATATTCTCCGAAAAGGATAACAACCCGGAAGAAAAGAAGGAAATTCTTTCCAAATACAACGTAGGCGACGAAGTGGAATGCACCGTGGCCGGCATAGTGGACTTCGGAGTGTTCCTAAAGCTCGAGGACGGCCTGGAAGGCCTGGTTCATATTTCCGAGCTGGACTGGGGCCTGGTGGAAGACCCGCGCGCAATGTTCAAAATCGGAGACAAAATCCGCGCCAAGGTTATCGAGATAAAAGACGGCAAGATTTCCCTATCTATCAAAGCCTTGAAGGAAAATCCCTGGAAGGAATTCGAAGGCAAGCTGAAGAAGGGTGACATCATCAAGGGCGTGGTCATCAAATACAACAAGCACGGCGCGCTGGTATCTATCAAGGAAGGCGTGGCCGGACTGGTACACAATTCTACCTTTGGATCAGAAGCCAAGCTAAGGGAAAAACTAGAACTCGGCAAGAACTACAACTTTCAGATTACGCTGTTTGAGCCGAAGGAGCATAAAATGACACTTGTGTATCTAGAGTAGCGCTCATATCCTCGGGGCCGATTTTCTCCATAATATTCATAACCTGCTCGGCATAGTGCGGGATAACCGAGTTGTACTTTTGTAGTATTTCCTTGGTGGTTTTGCCCTGGTAATGAGTGGCGGTGTCCGGGTCGTTACCGGAGAGATTTTCCGCCAAAGCCGTAATAGCCTGGTCGTCGGAATCAAAGGAAATCTTACAGGAACCCCAACCAAAGAAAGAATGGGAAGCATTCTTGCAGGCGTGCTTACCGCCGGAAGATTCGCGCACGGCAATCGCCGCCAAAAGGCGCCAATCCAAACCGTTGTTCTGGGCAGCTTCGGCCATTTCCCGGCCGGTGCCGGCGAGCGGCATCTGGCGCTCGGAGAAATAGGCATCTATAGCCTGGCCCTCCAGATCCAGCGCCTGCTCTTTTCGAGCCAAAGCCTGATCCAGGACCGCAATGCTGTCAAAGCCCTGTAAATATTGATTTTGCACTGAAACGACTTGCGGGGTATTGATAGCTACCGAAGC
Source organism: Minisyncoccota bacterium (assembly GCA_035549995.1). Classification (GTDB taxonomy): domain Bacteria; phylum Patescibacteriota; class Minisyncoccia; order Phycocordibacterales; family UBA9973; genus UBA9973. Next base: position 10,579 of record DASZPN010000063.1, on the reverse strand, counting down.
GGGCTTTATTAGACTCCCTGCTCCGGGCATCGATATGGTGGAAATTATTGGTAAGATAATAAACGACTCCGCAAAACGTATTGTTTTATTTTTATGCATAGGTGGCGGTTTTGCTCCGCCAACTCCGATACTGTAAAACTCACCCAAACAAAAAAGCCCTTAACTTATAGGCTGTACGCCTTTATCTAAGGACTTGTCGATATCTTAGCATATTCCGGAAAGAAAGTCAATAGTTAGGCAACATTTTTCCGTAGTGTCAAATCAAAAATACCTTGGAAAATAAGGATATTTTTAGGTATTACTCTTGACTTTATGAGTTAAAAATTGGATAATCCAGACCTGTGGATAGCTCACTGGACAATTTTGAAGACCTTTTGGGCTACCTTGTAGGCCTCCCCCGCCCCCATGGTCACAAAAATGTCTCCATCCTTTAAATTCAAGGCCTTTACGGCCCCCTCGGCCTCGTCAAAGCTGTCGAAGCCCTCGGCGGTGAGGCCGGTCCGAGCTGCCAATTCGGCCAGTTTACGGCTGGAAACGCTCTCATCGGGCGCTTCCCGGGCAAAATAGACCGGCAAGATGCCAAGCCAGTCCGCGCCGGAAAAACTTTTGGAGAATTCATCAAAGAAAGCCTTGGTCCGGCTGTAAAGGTGCGGCTGGAACAAGACAAAGAGCCGGTTCTGTCCCGGGGGGTAGAGCTCCCGCAAGGCCGCAAGGCTCGCCCGAATCTCGGTCGGGTGGTGGGCATAATCGTCGTAAATTATGACTCCTTCCGTAGTGGCTCCGAGCTTTTCCAGCCGGCGCCAGGTGCCGGAGAACCCGGCCAGGGATTTTTGGGCGGATTCGAGGGGTATCCCCAGAGCCGCCGCGGCGGCAAGCGCCGCGGCGGCGTTCATTCTGTTGTGCTCGCCGGGCACGAGAAGCTTGGGAACCCCCGCATGCTGCGGGGCCCCGCCAGAGGCGGTGGCTTTCTCAAGATATTTTTTATACTCTTTTTCTGTAATCACTTGTGCGCTTTGCGAAATAAATGTATCAAAAGCATTCTGCACGTCGGCTAGATCCTTGTAGTAATCCAGGTGGTCAGCCTCGATATTGGTAATGACGGACAGATACGGATGAAAATTCAGAAAGTGGCGGTTGTATTCGTCCGCCTCTACCACCAGGTATTCGCCCTTGCCGGCCCGGAAATTACTTCCGAATTTCTTAACAAAAGAGCCGACGACGACCGCGGGGTCCAGCCCGGCGTCAATCATAATCTCCGCGAGCATGGCCGTGGTAGTGGTCTTGCCGTGGGTGCCGGCTACGGCGATGACTTTGTATTCTTTCGCCACTTCGCCGAGCGCTTCAAAATAACTCAAAACCGGCTTGCCGGTTTTTTTCGCCTCTGCAATTATCTCCGGGCCCCGGTAAAGCCAGGCGTCGCTGTAAACATACAAATCCGCTTCCGGTAAATTTTTAAAATCATCAAGAAGAATTACTTTTATTCCCTCTTCGCGCAAAGAGTCCACTGTCTTCCCTTCCTCGTCATTCACGCCCGAAACTTCCAGGCCCTTTGTCTGCATCATCTTCGCCAAGGCCGAAATACCTATGCCCCCGATGCCGATGAAAAATGATTTTTTTATGTTTTTTATATCTATTTCCATATAACTTCAAATTCTCCTTCTTTAAGAGTATGGATTGGCAAATCCTCTTTATAAGCTTTCAGCCCTTCGTATAATTTATCCCATGCAATATCATACTCATCGAAAGTTTCAGATTGCCAGTGCGGGATAAACTTTATGGGCAATAGCCCTAGGCCTTCACCCGAAATCCTGCCGGTTTTACCCACGGCATAATATTTCGCCATGACATCCCCGCCCGCAGAACTTCCGGCAAGAACCTTGCCATCCAATTCGTCAGCCCAACCCGGATTTTTATTCAAAATGTCTATCAGAGGTTTAGTTTCGCCTCCTTTGAGATATATTATGTCGGCTGACTTAACTTGTTCCACAAAAAAATCAGGGTCAGCCATTTCGAGACTTACGTTGTTTATATACTTTGAAAAAAATATTCTATCCTCTTCCAATTTATCTTCCCAAGATTCTTTTGGACGTGCAAACATGCAATCCAAGATTTTTATGGGACTTTTATTTAGATCTTTAACAAACTCTTCACAAAGCGCCTTTCCGCCATCCGGCGCCTTCCATATATATCCGCCGATTAAAATATACTTTGTCATTTCAGTTTCTTTATAATTTTCATAAACAAATCCCCTCTTTCGTATTCGTTGTTGAATTGAGCGAAGGAAGAGAAGGCCGGAGAAAAGAGAATGACATCGCCGGTTTTGGCTTCGCCCAAGGCGACACTCAAAGCTTCCTTCAAGTTTTTCGTGCCCATGAGAGGACATTTGAACTTAGTATCGAAAAGGCGGTCCGTGCCGGTGCCGGGAATGGTGACCACGAGCTTGCAGTATTTATCCAGAGCTTTGACGAAATTTTTCAAGTCCAGATTTTTGTCATTACCGCCGCAAATCAAAATTGTTTTCTTCTTTTTGTTGAGCGCTTCGAGGCCGGCGATGGTAGCCGCAGGCGTGGTGGCGTTGTTGTCGTTGTAAATCTTCACCCCTTTTACAGTCTTTACATACTGAAGTCTTCCTTCCAGGCCTTTGAACTTGGCGACTGCCGCCCGGATTTTCGCTTCCGGAATTTTAAACTGCTTGGCGGCCAAAACGGCGCAGGCTAAATTTTCTTTTTGATGCTCGCCGACAACGTTGAATTTGTAATCATCCACGCTTTTCGGGTTGGCCACGAGAAACTTTCCTTTCACATCTGATTTTTTGATAAATTTTTTCATGCCGGGCCGGATTATCAAAATGTCTTTTTTTGTTTGATATTTAAAAATGTTTGCTTTGTCCGCAAAATATTTTTTCATATTGTCCTTGTAGTAGTTCATATGATCCGGCATAAAAGATGTGAACACGGCGATGTGAGGAGATATTCTTGCCTCTCCGAAGCCTTGCAACTGCCAAGAATCCAGCTCGGCCACCAAAATATCGCCCGGCTTAGCTTTTTTTAATAATGGAAGTGTCGCAACTCCCCGGACGTTCCCGCCCAAAAAAACCTTGCGGTCTAAAAACTTTTCATTCGCTTTTAAAATCTCGTAAATAAGCTCCGTGGTCATAGACTTGCCGCGGGTGCCGGTGACGCCGACGAGCGTGACATCCGGCGCGAGCCGCGCAAAAAGCGAAACGTCCATCTCCACCGGAATTTTATGCTTGCGCGCTTCTTTTATGTAAACGGAATCGAGCGGCACGCCGGCGGCCTTTATTATCATGTCCTTATTTTTAAAATCCTCCAGACGGTGCTTGCCGAGCACGAAATTTATATTTCTAAATTTTTTCAACTCTTTGAGCGATGTCGCGAGCTCTGCTTTAGGCTTCAGATCCGTCACTGTCAAAATCGCTCCGCATTCGGCCAGGAATTTGGTGTAGCCCAGTCCCCGCCCCAGGAGCCCGAGCCCCATCACGGTAATCTTTTTGCCTTTGAAAAATTTTTTATAGTCCATAGACTTTTTTATATTCCTCGATATCGTCAAAATGATGCTTGACGCCCCGGATCTCCTGATAGTCTTCGTGGCCTTTGCCGGCGCAGAGGATAATGTCGCCCGGGCGGGCCAAACGTACCGATTCCGTGATGGCTTCCCGGCGCAGGGGCAGGGTCACCACTTTTTTTGAGAGAGCCACGGATAAGTCTGTTTTCATTTGCTCGATGATTTTGTCCGGGTCTTCCCCGCGCGGATTATCCGAGGTGAAAATCGCGATGTCGGACATTTGCGCGCCGATTTTACCCATCACCCGGCGCTTCATAGGATCGCGGTCGCCGCCGCAGCCGAAGACCGAAATTATCCGGGAGCTTTCCGGCTTCACATCCCGTATGGTAAGCAGGGCTTTTTCCAATGCATCCGGGGTGTGGGCGTAGTCCACCACTACCATCACGCCGTCCGGCGAAGTGAAGTGCTCCAGCCGACCGCGGGGCGGAGCGATATTTTCCAAAATTTTATTCACCTTCGCCATATCAAAGCCGAGGAGAGAGCTGGCGCTCCAGACGCCGAGCAAATTGTACGCGTTGAAGCGCCCGATCAGGCGGGAATGAATATTCTCCCCGTTAAAGCGAAGCTCCAGACCGTCCAAGCCCAACTGAAAAATCTCGCCGTGAAAACTTTCTCCGCCGGAAAAGCCGAAGGTATGCCCGCGGGCCGCTATGCCTTCCAGCATCAGGCGGCCGTGTTCATCGTCGGAATTCACCAGCGCAAAGGACCCCGCCGGCAGCATCTGAAAAAGCTTTTTCTTGGCCAAAAAATAATTCTCCATACTGCCGTGATAATCCAGGTGATCGTGAGTGAGGTTGGTGAAAATTCCTCCGGCAAAGCGCACACCCGCCACCCGGCGCTGATCCAGCGCGTGGGAAGACACCTCCATAAAAGCGTACTCGCAACCGGCGCGGACCATCCGGGCAAAGAGCCGGGTCAGGGTCACGGAGTCCGGGGTGGTGTGTTCGGTCGGGAGGACTTTGCCGGCTATGACATTTTCCACCGTGGAGACCAGGCCGGCCTTGTGCCCGAGCTCTGCGGCTATCCGGTAGAGCAAGGTGGCCGTGGTGGTCTTGCCGTTGGTGCCGGTGACGCCCACTATCTTGAGCTTTCTCGCCGGGTCGCCGTAATAAACCCGCGCCGCCGCGAGCTTGCCCGCCCACCATTTTTCCTTCAATTTTCGGGTGATTTTTTTCATATCGTTTCCAGTTCCTCTATCTCCTTTTCAATCAATTGGTTATCCCCGTCCAGGACAAATCTGCCGTGGAATTTTCTGCCGGAGAGAAGCATCGGCATCCAATACACGTCATCCTGCCACATATCGGAAAAGGGTATCTCGTCCGCAAAAAACCATTTCGGCTTCATCTCTTCCGTCTCGACGGGCTCACCGGAAAAACTGCCGGCTTTAAACACGTGCACTTGCAGAGTCTCCGGGTTGCCTTGCCAGGCAAAATCCAGAATGCCGACTTTTTCTAAGTCTTTAACCACCACTCCGCATTCTTCCGCGACTTCCCGCCGGACGGCGTCTTCCGCGGTTTCAATTTCTACCTTCCCGCCGAACCCATTCCATTTGTCTTTGCCCAAACCACGTTTTTTCATTCCGAGCAAAATTCTCGGGTGCTGATCTATGAAACAAAGTGTCATCGGTATCGTTTTCATATTCTATTCTCCGATATACTCGAACCTCTTAACCTTTTGGCCGTCGCGCTCGACTGTCTCCAGAAACATTGCAAAAGGCCGCACCCAGTAATGCATTTCTCCGGCGCGCTCGCCGGTGAGGTGCTTGTATAAAACAAACTCTTCCAGGCTTTCACTATGTAGAGCCGTTCCGAGGACCTCCACCACGTCGCCTTTGAAATGCCTGTACTTGCCGGGTTTTATTTGGGAATCCTCCATAATGAAATTATATATCCAAATGTATCAAAGCGGTGCGCAAAGCCTGCTTGGTGTATTCTTTTCTATCCAACCGGCCTTTGGTGAGTATGCCTATCGCGCCTTCGGCCGAGCCGATTTCGGAATTTTTAGTCAGGCCGGCCTTGTTTATGGCCTCCGACATATTCAACCCTTCTTTGGAAATTAAGTCCATCACCTTAGGATTCGGAAATTCCCAGGCCGAAGAAAGTCCGAGATGAAATTCCCGTCCGTCGTAGATAGCGCAGGCGCAGATATCCATATAACCGCTCTTGGTTTGAGGAACAGCAATTATTCCGGACTCCAGGCCTATGCTGTAATCGCATTCGCCGAAAGAATTCTTGGCCCGGTTTATCGCTCCCTGAATGGTGTCTTCCAGGGAAGTCGGCTGGTCCGCCACTTCGGAAGATACTTGCACTCCCTCGATGGTATTATCCGCAAGATGGGTGTATTCCGCCAATATCTCGGAAACCGCGGCCAGTTTGGCTTTGTTTTGAGAGCCAACTTTAAACTTTACTTTTTTTCCGTCGGCCATAATTATTCCACTATTTTTGACTCTACTTTTATGCTCGAATTCACGGAATGTTTGGTGGTATTTTTTATCACGCGATAGAGCTTGTATAAGATAAAGAAAAACAAGAAACCGCCGATGATGGAAACCACGAAGAGGAAGCGGAAAAATCCGAACGGTCCGCCGAGGAGGTGCGTATAACCCAGAACGAAAAAGAGTCCCAGGAATACGACCGTCAAAACTACCGGCAAGAGGAACATCCCCACGAACACGTCGCCCACCATCCCCGCCGCCAAGTGCCCCGGGTCCCGGTTTGCATCCCGTACCATATTTTTTATTTTTATTATTTGGAAAAACATAATTCTATTGTATCAGAGACTTTCGGTGATATGGTGCGTTTATCATTCCGCACTTTTTCCACTTGTAGACCTCGCCGGTCGCGGGGTTGATGGCGCCACAGGGGCACGGATCGTTCCGTCCGATTTTATCCATACCGGCGGACTTGGCCTCGGGAGAAAGGTCGTCAAACTGGCCCGGGATTTCCCCGGCATTGTTGGTGATGAGCTCGGGCCCCGGTTCTTTCGCGTCTTCCTGGCTGGCGGCCACATTTTCCACATTCATTCCTTCGATAAGGGAGTACACCTGGCCCTTGAATTCCTCCTCCATCGCCTTGAACATCGCGAGACCCTCCTTTTTATACTCCACGATAGGCTCACGCTGGCCGTAAGCCCGTAAATTCACCGAGCTCCGGAGATAATCCATCGCCTCCAGGTGCTCCATCCAAAGGGTGTCCGTGGTGTAAAGGGCGATCCGGCGTACCGTCTCCAAGAAAGGCTGCTCGCCCAGCTTGGCGCGCTTCTCCGCGATAATTTTTTCCGCTTCTTCCCTGTTTTCGCGCGCCTCCAGAACTTTCTCGAGCAGCATCTCGATCTCCTCTTTATTCGAGCGAAGCAAATTGCCCCGGCGCTCGTAGATGATTTTGCGCTGGTGATTCATCACATCGTCGTATTCCAAAGTATTTTTGCGGGCATCAAAATGAAAACCTTCGATTTTAGCCTGCGCGCTTTTGAGCGTACGAGAGACCATCCGGTTGGAAATCGGCATATCTTCCGGGATGCCGAAGCGGCCCATCATATTTTTTATGCGCTCCGCTCCGAAAATGCGCATCAGGTCATCGTCCAAGGACACGTAAAATTGCGTTTCGCCCGGGTCGCCCTGGCGGCCGGAACGTCCGCGGAGCTGGTTGTCGATTCGGCGGGCTTCGTGCCGTTCGGTACCGAGGACGTACAAGCCGCCGGCTCCTTTGACCCGCTCATACTCTTCCTTCACCACAGGATTGCCGCCAAGCTTGATATCGATACCGCGGCCCGCCATATTGGTGGCGACTGTCACCGCGCCCCACTTGCCGGCCTGGGCGATAATCTCGCCTTCTTTTTCGTGATTCTTGGCGTTCAAGATGGTGTGCTGAACGCCTTCCTGCTTTAAGTACGCTGAAAGGAGCTCGTTCTTCTCGATGGAAACGGTGCCGATCAAAACCGGCTGGCCCTTGGTATTCAGCTCTTTGACTTTTTTAGCGATAGCCTGGAACTTGCCCTTCTCGGTCTGAAAGATTAGGTCGGCATTGTCTTTCCTCACTATGGGGCGATTGGTCGGGATGACAATCACATCCAGGCCGTAGACTTTGAGAAATTCTTCCGCGGAAGTTGCGGCCGTACCGGTCATACCCGAGAGCTTGGCATAAAAGCGGAAATAGTTTTGGAAAGTTATCGAGCCGGCGGTGCGGGTTTCTTTTTCAATTTTTACGCCTTCTTTGGCCTCGATAGCCTGATGGATACCCTCGCTCCAGCGGCGGCCCGGCTGAAGCCGGCCGGTGAACTGGTCCACGATTACCACTTCGCCGTCCTTCACCACATAATCCTTGTCCCGTTCGAAAAGAGCCTGGGCTTTGACCGCGGTTTCCAGATGGTGCACGTATTTTATGCCTTTTTCGGTGTAAATATTTTCCACCCCGAGGAGCTTTTCCGCCTTTGTGATACCGGCATCGGTGAGCGTAATGGCCCGAAATTTTTCGTCCACCTCGTAATCCGTATCTCGCGCAAGCTGCCGGGCGATTTGGCTGAATTTTACGTAGAAATCCTCGGATTCCGACCCGGCAGAAGAGATAATAAGAGGGGTTCGGGCCTCGTCTATAAGTATGGAGTCCACTTCGTCCACGATGGCAAAGTTGTGTCCGCGCTGGACCACTTGCTCCAAAGAATTGGCCAGGTTGTCCCGCAGGTAATCAAAGCCAAACTCGTGATTGGTGCCGTAGGTTATGTCCGCGGCATAGGCCTCGCGCCGGGAGCAGGGCTTCAAGAAGTCGTACATTATTTTAAATTCGCCGACACTATCCCTGGTTTTGTCTTCTTCTTTGTGCGAAGGATCGTAGGTATAGGAGATGTTCTGAGAATTTATCACGCCGACAGATAGACCGAGAAAGTTATACACCTGGCCCATCAAGACGGCATCGCGACGGGAGAGATAATCGTTCACAGTGACGATGTGTACGCCCTTTCCGGAGAGCGCATTCAAATACGCGGGCAAGGTCGCCACCAGAGTCTTGCCTTCGCCGGTTTTCATTTCGGAAATATGTCCGCTGTGTAGCGCCATACCGCCGATGAGCTGGACATCGTAATGCCGTTCGCCCAGATTCCTCTTGGCGGCCTCCCGGACCAGGGCAAAAGCCTCCGGCAATAAGTCGTCCGGGGATTCGCCTTTGGCCAATCTGTCCTTGAATTCCTTGGTTTTATTGGGAAAATCGGCGTCCAAGAGGGCGGCCATTTCCCCTTCCAGGGCATTGATGCGGGCCACGGACCTCTTGGCTGAGCTTATGAATTTTGTACTAGTATTTCCAAAAATTGCCATCTCAACATATTAGCATAATTTTAATATTCTCCTATTAAAAGAAAAAATCCCGCTCGCGCGGGATTCTTTCCAAGTGAGAAACAAGAGGGAGAACTAAGCTCGCTTCTTGGTGCTCTTCTTCTTCTTAGCTGCTGCCTTTTTTTTCTTAGCTGCCATTTTTTTATAGAATTAAATTATTAATTTAGTTTGCAATAATCACGACCCTGAGAAGTTCGAAAATAATTATTGCCGCACTGATATAATTATCCCGCATATCGGAATCAAATACAATTACTCTGCAAGCAAAGCTGTGGATAACTCAAGAAGATAAATTCAGCGCGAAACTTTCCATTCCTTGGAAAAAGATTTTCCGCGAAAGATATTTGAAACCATATTCATCACCCATATGAACAATAGCTTGAACCAGCCCATATTGTGCGCCCGGCGGGAAGTATGGTAGATAAACAGGCTCCAGTCCAAGCGGGTCCGGCCGATCTTGGAAATACGCTTAAAAATATCGATATCTTCGCCTACCACCAGGCTTTCGTTGTAGCCGCCGATCTCCCAAAAAGGGCTGCGGCGAAACATCTGAAACTCTCCGGAGGCGGTGGGCTGCTTGATGACATTATTTGTAAACCAATGCCCCGCGCTCACGATAAACCAATTTATGCGGTCAAAAAAATTTTCGTAGTCCGGCAAGGTCTTGAGGCGCACGGTCAGAGCCGCGAGCTTGGGGTCGCGCTCAAAGCGCGCCAAGGCCTCCTTGAAAAATTGATTTATATTCGGAACGAAAACATCGCCGTCTATAAAAACCAAATACTCCCCCAGAGCGGCACGGGCGCCGGCGTTCCTGCCCGCGGCGATCGTCTGGCGGGTCAGACCGTCGTGCACGATGACTTTGTCCGCATACTTCCTGGCAATCTCGACGGTGCGGTCAGTGCTGTGGCCATCCGATACGATAAGCTCGTAATCGAAATCCTTGAGCTTGCGCACCGAGGGAAGCATATCGCCTAATATTTTTTCCTCTTGTAACGTCGGGACTATAATTGAAATTTTCATAGTAATGCGCGCTTCTTTTGCAGATACTTGTTAACCCTCCACAAGATATATGATACCAGTAATATTAGGAAAACAATAAATATAACCTTGAATTCCGCCGGTATCGCCAGATAAATATTGCCGAAAAAGTAGCCCACCGCCACCAAAAAAGCCGTCCAAAAAAACCCGCCGAGGAGGTTTATGGCAACGTAGCGTTTGAAGGGCACGCGCAAGATGCCGGCCACGATGAGCACGACCACCGCGAAACCGAGACCCATAGTCAGCTTGGATATGACTAAAATTTTTGTGTGATACTTGTGAAAAAGTTTCTCCACCCTTTCTATGTTTTCCTCCGTGATGCCGAAGTGCCCGCCAAAGCGGCGGACCAGGCCGCGCGCGCCGAAGCGCCCCACGAAATACCAGCCGAGGTCCGCCACGAAATCCCCCGCCATCAGGGCAAAATACATCGGCACCAGATCAAACTGGCCGAAGCGCCACAGAAAACCGCTGGTCATCATCACGATTGGCCCCTCAAAAATACAGCCTACGAATATGAGGGCGTACTTGGAAAAGCTGAAGAACAGTTCGATATGATGTATGAGCGTCAAAGTATGTTCGGATTATTAAAAAAGCGCCACGGTTATTTCCATTTGAGGCAAGTGATGGCGAAAC
>DASZPN010000062.1:0-4065 GCA_035549995.1 Minisyncoccota bacterium | reverse complement strand
GCCGAGCCGAGCACTCCGGGGCCGACAAATGGCACGCCGGCTTGTTTCAGGAGGCCCTGCATCGTGCCGTCCTCTCCGAAGGGACCGTGTAAAACCGGGAAAATCACGTCAAACTTTTTTACCGCATTCAAATTAAACCGGCCGGTCTTCGGTATCTTTATCGGAGTCACCAGGTATTTGCTGCGGTCAAGCGCGGCCAAGACATTTTTCGCGGAACGCACGGAGATTTCATGCTCAGCAGATTTTCCGCCAAACAATACTCCAACTTTTAATTTCTTCTTCATACTGCCTTCAATATAACATTTTTTAAATCTTTAGGAACGGCGGTTAGGTTCCTGATTCCGGACTTGGTTATGAGCACCATATCTTCTATCCGAACGCCGCCAAGGCCTTTGAAATAAAGGCCGGGCTCCACCGTCATCACGGCACCCTCCGGCAGAATGTCCGGGCTTTTCGACTTGAAATTTGGCCATTCGTGGATGACCGTGCCGACTCCGTGCCCCAGGCCGTGCTGGAAGTTGTTTTTGTATTTGCGGCCCAAAAATTTACGAACGGAGCTGTCTATGACTGACGCCCTCCTTTCTCCTTTGGCTAATTTATTAAGAGCGATCTCCTGGGCTTTTAAAACGTCCAGGTATACTTTCCTTTGCCGGGCAGTCGGCTGCCCCCAGAAATAAGTCCGGGTCATATCGGAGCAATAATGGTTCACCGTCGTGCCGAAATCGAACATTATAATATCGCCTTTTTTGAGTTTGGCCTTGCCCGGCTCGTGATGAATATCCGCGGAGCCCTTGCCGAAAGCCACGATCGGCTCAAAGGATAAAACTGATGCCCCGTACTTTGCGAAAGATTTTTTAATAAATTCGGCAACGGATTTTTCGGTAATGCCGGTTTTAAGTTTTTTCAAAACATCTCCGAGCACGCGCTCGCTTATCCTTTGAGCTTTGATGATGTTCGCGAGCTCCCGCTTGCTTTTTGGCGCCCGCACTTCGTGGATCAGCTGTGTCTTACTCATTTATGAATCACCAGCTTGGCTATGTCGTGATAAGTGACCACCAGCATGAGGAGGATGAGGAGAGCAAAGCCGGCCATATTTGCAATGTTGGCGACCTTCGGCTTTATCGGCGAACCTTTGATTTTCTCGATCAGGAGAAAAAGCAGGCGTCCGCCGTCAAGCGCCGGAAAAGGAATCAGGTTTATGACTGCCAGGTTCACGGAGATGAGAGCGGTGAAAGATAATAGGTATACGAATCCAAAGCGCGACACATCGCCGACTATGCCTACGAGCCCCACCGGCCCGGTCACCTCCGACAGGCTACCATGCCCGGCGAGCGCCTGGGCTATCAGATTGTAAAATCCGACAGCCGTGTCCCGGGTCACCATCCAGTCGTATCTGAGTCCCTGCCAGAGTGCGGGCAAAACCGGCAGCTTTTCGATGCCCACCTGATCCATCGATATGCCTATCACGGGGTCCGCTTCCGGAGCGGACCTCTTTGGCGTGACCGAAGCGTGGAGAATAGTATCGCTCTTGCCCCTTTCGTAGGCCATATCTATGGTCTCATCAGGATGAGAAACCACGAAGGATTTTAAATTGTCGGGATTTACTTCTGAAAGTGTGTCTGTTCCGCTCGAAAGAGACATCACCTTGTCTCCGGACTTTAATCCAGCCGAGGATGCCGGCGAACCCGGATCTACCGCGATGATAACCAAATTGACGTCCTTTAAAACACCGCCCGGCAGTTCGCTGCCGACGGAAGTCGGCAGGCCAGACATAAAGCCGATAGAGAACAAAAGCCAGCCTAAAAGCAGGTTCGCAAAGATGCCGGCAAAGAGCACGATCGCCTGCTGCCACTTCGGCTTGTTTACAAAACTTCGCGCGGCATCGGGTCCGGAGATGGAAGCCTCGTCCGGCGTCTCGCCGAAAATTTTCACGAAGCCGCCAAAAGGCAGAGCGTTCACGCTGTACTCTGTCTCGCCTTTTTTCACGCCGTAAATTTTCGGCGGAAAACCGAAGCCGAACTCATCCACCCGGATGCCGAATTTCTTCGCGGAGAAAAAATGCCCGAATTCGTGTACGAGCACCAGCACCAACAAAATTGCCAAAAAAATCAGGATGCTCATAACTTTAACCCATTACTTCTTTTTCTTTCCTTTCAAAAGTTCCTTCAAGGTTTTTATTCGCCTCGTCTATGATTTTCTGCAGTTCGTCTTTGGCCCGGAATTTCTCGTCTTCGGTCATCTTGCCGTCTTTTTCCTGTGCTTGAATTTCGTCCCAAACCCGCTCACGCTCTTTTCGCACTGTGATGCGCGCGTCTTCAAGCTTTTCCTTGAGAACTTTTACCAAAGAAGTGCGAGTCTCGGTGGTGAGCTGAGGGAAAATCACCCGGATGCCGGCGTCGTCCGTAGCGACCGAAAGGCCCAGGTTGGAGGCGGCGATGGCCCGCTCTATGGCTTTTATCTGGCCCTTGTCCCAGGGTACTATGCGGAGAGTCTTCGGATCTTCCACGGAAACGGTGGCAATATTCTTAATCGGCTGGTGCGCGCCGTAAGACTCCACCGAAACTCCGTCCAAGACGGACGGCGAAGCCCGGCCGGTATTCAGCTCGCGGTACTCCTTCACTAAAAAATCTTCGGCTTTTTTCAGTTCGTTCTTGAACGCGGAAAAATTGTATTGCATAGGGCTATTATAGCATTATTTTTCGGGCACTGACAGGGCCACCGCTTCCAATAAGTTTTTCACCGAGGAGCCAGGCTGGCGGATAAATTCCCGCGATTTAAAAATGTCGGAGAAAAAATCCGGATTACCTGCCCGGGTTTTGGAATCTTTAAAAAACTTCTCGTGCAAGAGCGCCTCCAGCGCATTTAGGAAACGCAAGGATTTCGCTCTGATAAAATTGTCCACCGAACCGCCGGTATCTTCATCCTCCACATTTTTCAAGAAATCTTTGAGATATTCTATGCGCGCAGAAAGAGGCATTTGTAAAAATTTCTTAGCTTCCTCTGAATACCCCTGCCCTATTCCCGCGTCTCTGACTATGTAAAGCCGCGACAGGAGCGTGGGCAGTATCACGCTGGCATTGGGCGTAACCAAAAAATAGTGCGTTTCTGCCGCCGGCTCTTCAAACATCTTTAGTAAAGCATTCTGCGCTTCGGATTGAAAGCTGTTGGCAAAGACAAAGAAAATTCTCTTGCCTTCGGTAAGGCCTCTTTCCGATGCCATCGCCTTTAAATTCCTGGCATCGTCTATCTTGAAAGAATCCACGATGATACGCACAAAATCCGGATTGCCGGAAGTTTTAAATTTTATTTTATTCAATAAAGCCTCGAGTTCCGGGAAAACCGATTCGGCCGTTCCCTCGATAAGGTAAGCGTGATGCAGATTTTCTTTGTTTATATAATTCTCGATACCCATAAATGGCGTTCCGCCGCTTCGGTGTATCGCCGATGAGGCGATTATTTTTTGCTGATCACTGTTTTCTTGTACACATCCAAGTGATCGAGGGCTATACCGGTGCCCTTGGCCACGCAAAAGAGCGCGTCGTCCGCCACCGTCGCCTTGACGCCGGTCTTGCGGTAAACCAAATCGGACAGGTTCCGGAGCTGGGAAGAGCCGCCCGTCATAATTATACCGTGGTCAATGATATCGGAAGCCAGTTCCGGCGGAGTTTCCTGTAGGACATCCTTGATCGCTTTGACCATCTGCTTCAACTCGCCGTCTATAGCTTTGACTATTTCGTTCGTGCCTACTTGGGCCGAACGCGGCAGGCCCTGGATGAAATCCCGGCCCTTGATGGTGACGCGCAGCTCTTCCTCAAGCGGTACAGCAGCCCCGATTTTTATTTTTACCTCTTCGGCGGTCCGGTCGCCGATCGCCAGATTGAAAGTCTTCTTGATATAGTCCGCGATGGCTTGGTCCAGCTTATTGCCCGCGCATTTCACCGAATTTGAAGCCACGATGCCGCCGAGCGAAATCACGGCCACGTCGGTCGTGCCGCCGCCGATGTCCACTATCATATAGCCCTTGGACTCGTGAATCGGAATGCCCGCGCCGATGGCGGCCAGGAT
>DASZPN010000061.1:0-7411 GCA_035549995.1 Minisyncoccota bacterium | reverse complement strand
GGCCACGAGGTCGCGCAAGCTCACCCGCGCCAGACAGCCGGTGGTATCGGCAGCCCCGTAATAAATTGATAGCGTGTCCCCTTGTAAAAGCGCGCCGGAAGGAAAAACTACGTTTGAGACGTAGCCGGACATTTCATATGCTTCCTCCGGCACCAGGATCGGGCCGCGCGTGCGGCCGATAATCTTTTGCGGATCCTCTAGGTCCAGGAGAAGCGCTTCTATCCCAAAAATACGCTCATGCCGGCCGGGGTTTTCAAAATAATTTTGAATGTGGGAATAAATCAGGAGCCAGCCGTACTTGGTCCGGATCGGCGGAGCGCCGACCTCTACGTGGTCGTAATCGGTGCGGCGGGGGTCGATGACGTGCCGGTCCATTTCCTTTTCCCATTTCTCCCAAAAAGCCGGGGACCAAAGCTCGTCTATGCTGTAAGCCTGCGCGACGGCCATCTTGGCCGGCGGCGAATCCGTGTGCGCGGAGAAAATCACCGTGGCTTTGCCGCCGATGCGCTCGGGGAAAAGAGCCATGGCCTTTGCGTTGAACGGGGTCACAAAATGCCTTGAGGAAATAGTCTTCAAATCTCGGGAGACCGCCACGGCTACCTTGATGCCCTCGGGGCCGAGCGGGTACTTGGAAAGGGCGGTATAAAAAATGTAAAAATTGCCCTCAAAGCGCGTGACCCGAGGGTCTTCGCAGCCGAACTGATCCCATTCTTCTTTTGGAGAAATAAATTGAGAATGTTTTTTAAAACTCTTGCCGTCTGCGCCCTCGGCGATGCCGATGATGGAAACCTGCCTCGGGCTATGCAAGGCATCCGGCGCGGAGATCGCCCGAAAGAGACCGTACACTTTGCCCCCGTAGCGAACCGGGCATAAGTTGAATGTGGCAAATTCCTCCCAGTAATGGTCGCGGTTCGGGAGAAGTATGGGATTGTGCTCGAATTTTTTAGCTACAAACATATCAGACGGAAAGAAGCTTTTTTGCGCGCAGCCTGGCGACCTTGTTCTTCTTTAAATCTTCCAACAATTCTCCCAAAGGTATAGAAGCCACGCAGGAAACCTTGTCGGCGCCTCCATAGTATACAAAAAGTTCGTCCTTTAAAACCACCGCCCCGCAGGAATAGACCACGCCCCATTTATAGCCATCGTTTTCGTAGACTTCTTCGGGCTCGAGGATCGGCTGGCTGGAGCGGTACAGTATCTTGGCCGGGTCCTTATAATCCAGGATCATCGCCCCCATGCGATAACGGTCGGGATTCCTGTGATCCATCGCGTGATACAAGACCAGCCAGCCGGCCTTTGTCTTGATCGGCGCGGGCCCGATACCCCGGAACCAGCTGTCCCAGTTGCGGGACTCGTCCACCGGCCGGGAGTTGTCGCTCTTGATAAAATATTTTTTGCCGTCGAGTTTATCCAGGCTGTCCAGGTATTCGATCAGAATTTTCGGATAAACGCTGTGCATAATGGCAAACTTGCCCCGGATTTTTTCGGGGAAAAGCACCCAGTTCTTGTGGATTTGCCCGGGCGGAGAAATTAGTACCGGCTTGTTCCACTTCCATTTCTTTTTTTTGAAATCCTCGAGCTTGATGGAAGTCAGCGCGATGCGCACCGAGCCCCAGCCGTCGAAGGCGGTGTAAAGCATATAGATCCGGTCGCCGAGCTTGGTAACCCGCGGGTCTTCGGACCCTCCGGACCAGCCCCCGCCGGAGACATATTCGACCGGCGCGGCGGCCCAGTTCGTGGCCATCAGGCGATTGTAGATATAGTAAGGCGGGCGTTCGGAAATGTGCTCGCCGTCCGAGCTGACCGCGTAGCCCAGAACGGAAGTATCTTCGTCCCCGATGGCGCGGTAAATGATATAAACTTTACCGCCGGATTCGAAAGCAGTCGGGTTGAAGGTGGCTTTGGATTCCCAGGGGTACGCCCGCGGAGCAATGATGGGATTGCCCTCGGAGCGCTCCAGGCGCGCCGGGGCGCCGGCCGCGCGGGATCTTTTTCTACGAACCGGAGCTTTTTTTGCGGACTTTCCGGCCCTGGGCTTCAAGGCTTTCTTCCTTGGCTTGGCGGAAGCTTTTTTAACTGGAACTTTTTTGCCCCTTTTCGCGGCTTTTTTGAGCGGTTTAGGCTTCGCCATATAAAGCCATTATACTCCAAAAAGAAAAAGGTCAATAAACCTATCCGCGTCTTTTGCCTTTTGCCTTTTTAGCATTCTTGATTTTTGTGATGCGGTCGTACTCCCGGGCCAGCTCGGACGAGCTTCGGACTTTGCCGCCGTGGCCCACGTTGAAAACCATGTCTATGCCGAGCTCCCGGCAGACTTTGAATTCCGGTATATTGTCCGCGAATCTATCTCCCCCATTGGCAAAGATGTCCGGCCGGACCAGCCGGATAGACCGGCAGACGCTCCGGTCCGGGTCGCCTGGCTTGTGGCCGGTGAGTATTACCCTATCCACGCCTTCCAGAGCCTCCAAAATTTCCTTGCGTTCGGCCTCCGGCATAAAGGTATAGCCTTTTTTAGCCATCAGCCAGTTGTCATTGTTTAAAACCACCACCAGCTCGTCGCCCAGGGCCCGGGCCTCCCGGATGTAGCGCACGTGTCCGATATGAATCGGATCAAAGCCGCCGGAGATCATCACCACCTTTTTCTTTTTCGCTTTCTTTTTCGGAGTAGCTTTTTTCTTTGATGGCATAATTAAAAGGATTATATCACGCAAAATAGGATTGACAAAAATTAGAAAAGGAGTATAATTTTCACAAGTGCAGTGTTTTTTGACAAGATGCTTGAATTCTTACCGAAGCGCCCCCACACCGACGGAGACTTTTTGGTAAAAACTTAAAGCTAATGAAAAAACAATCATTTATCTGGCTAGCAATAGCTGCCCTGTTATGGTCGTGCAGCAAACACGACCAAGTTATGGAACAACAGAGCTCGCAACAACCAGATAAATCGGTTGTTGTAACTGGAAAGCAAACTCTGCTTTTGGTCTTTGATGGTATAAGGCTACAAAGCCACGTTTGGGGCTTTGACACCTTGGCAAATTTTTCACCTTCAGGACTCAGAGGGGATCAGGAACTTTATATCGCTGATTCTGTACAAAGAGAGCTTCAGCACCGCGTAGGTGCTGATATCAAGGTGACCTTGGACCCCGGCGTAGCAGCAAGCGCAACCAGGAATCAGACCATAGTAATAACAAATTACTATAACTGGTACGTGCCGACGCCGACAGCCGGTGGAGTAGCATTCATGGATTCCTGGTATTGGGACGATAGAACTCCCGCATTCGTTTTTTCTTCTGCGTTCACCTATAACGTAAATGGAGAAACAGAATATAGCGTTGGACCTATTGTGTCTACAATATTGCACGAGTTTGGCCACACTATGGGTCTTGCTCATAGTATAGACCCGGATGATTGGATGTATGGAACATACGTAAGCGGAGGCCCTTCGAATCGCCTCTACGGAGAACCTACGAAAGAAGTGGCAGATAGTTTAACTATCTATGAAAAAACCACAATAGCGTATGGAGTTTCTACGTATAAAATAAATCCGAGCAATCCTCACGCCTCCACCTCAGGCTATGGAGGCAGGACACGTCCTATTCCAGTCGAGTGAGTTTTCCAAAAAAAATTAAAGCCGTTCTTTAAAAAAGGACGGCTTTTTTATTGCGGCAACGCCAAGACAGCCGCGGCGGTGAAGTTGTGGTCGTCCGTCGGCACCAGCGTTTTGATATTTAGCATCTTCAGATTTATGAAGGTGAGCACGATGATAGCCGCTACCAGGCCGAGGCCTCGGGCCACCATAGCGGGATGCCGCCTTTCAGACTTGATGAAGAGTATGATGAGTGTCATCAGCACGAGGGCCACGATAGTAAGGTAAGCAAAGGTGATGGACTTTCTGGGAGAAGACAGAGCCTGGGCAAAGAACGAAGCGACCGGGGATTCCGGCGCGACGGTTACGTCAGTCGAGACCGGCGCAGTAGCAGTCTGGTCGCCCAGGACTTCCACGCCTATCGGCTGCGGAGCCTCGGCTACGCTGGTCGGGGTTTCAGCCGGGGCCGGAGTGGTGGAAGGTTCGGGTGAAGGAGCGGGCGCCGGAGCGGGATTGGTCTTGGGCGTGGTAGTGGCGGGCTTGGAAGTCTCGGTCTTTGGCGCCGGAGCCGGAGCCGGAGCGGAAGCGGTGGTGGTCTTCGGAGCAGGAGTCGGATTTTCCGGAGCGGCGGCAAAGACCAGCGGCGTGCCGAAAAGTTGCGCCACGAATACGGTGCTGTGCCCCTGGTAATAACCCTGGGCCACGCCGATGCCGATCTCCGTGTATTCCGGCTTTACGATATTCGCGCGGTGGGTCGGAGAATTCATCCAGGCCTCCGCCACTTGGTCCGACTCAAAGAAATTCACCGCCAGGTTTTCGCCGGCGTATTGGAAATTGTAGCCGACTTTTTGGAACCAATACCAGGGCGTGAGCCCGCTCGGGCTGGTGTGCGCAAAGTAGCCATTCTCCGCCATATCATTCGCTTTGTCCTGCGCCGCCTGATCCAAGAGAGTATTTTCCTTGAGCGGGGCCACGCCGTTGTCGGCGCGTTCCTGATTTGTGAGAGTGGTCAGCACGCCGGGCAGAACCGCGGCCAGAAAGTCGGTCTTGTTGAAGATAACGAAAATTTGCACCAGGAAGCCGAGCTCAAACACCATCACCAGGAGGAAAAGCATAGTGATGGATTGATGCCGCAAAAAGTGGGGCTTGAATTCATTGCCCTCGTGCGGGACGAAACATTTCTTGAGCCACTTACCGAATTTGTTCACTCTTCTATTATACATTATTTTGGGTATAAAGTCAAACTTGCCTGCTCCCCTTTTGACCCTTATATTCTAACCTTTTTAAAACCCGCCCACAAACGCAAAACCCTCCCGGTTTCGGAAGGGTTTTTACGCTCCAGAGCCCTAGAATTTAGTGGCCGGGAGTATTGGGATTCTTTGAGAACGGCACCAGATCCGTCGGAATCGGAAGGCCCAGGGTCGGGCACATCAGATTATTCACTACCGTCTGGGTCGTGAGGTAAAAGATGCCGGTCGGATTGGTCTCGCCCCAGGGAGCCAGGATGAGGCTGGCATACTTCTCTTGGAAGGCCTTGAGGGCATCCTCGGTGGCCTGGTCAAAGATTCCGGTTACCGGAATGCCGGCGTTCTCATAAGTGTCCAGGAATTGCTGAAGCTTGGTCACCGTGGCCGGGTCATTCTGATAACCCTTGCGCAGATAATGATCCACATAGATTCCGCAGGAAGTCTCCGCGCCGAGGACCTGGCCGCCGAAGCCGCCTCCCCCGCCGCTGTGGCTGCCGTGGTGCACGTGGAATGTCTTGTGGTGGTCGCCGCCGTTGTTATTATCATCGCCGCCATTGTTGCCGTTGTTATCCGGCACGCACTGATTGTCATTGTTCAAGTGCTCGCCCGCATCACAAGTGGGAGTATTGTCCACGCACTGGTTCGTATCTTCATCCAAGTGCTGAGTTTCGGGATCGCAAGTGGGTGTATCGTTTGTATCACCGCACTGGCTCTCGTCGGTCTGGATGCCGTCCACATCGGGACATACATCGTCGCTATTGCAGGGGCCGCTTTCCTGAATTCCCGGATCAGTTTGTTCATCCGGACAGGCATCAACCGTAGGATTGTCGTCTCCGCCGCCGTTGTCGCCACCGCAAGTCTGGTTCCAGACTATCACGTACTCGTCATTCTGCAGATTTGTGAAGTTCGGCGCGTCCAGAGTCGGTTCTTGTTCTGCCGCATCCGCAAAGGATGTCGTGCTGGTGCTATAGCCCACGAGCGCATAAGTGTGATTGCCGTCGCAGGAAGCGCCAACCGTGCTGGTACTGGTGTCTTCCCAGGTAGTGTAGTCCGCGCCCGGATCCGCATCGCTAAAGGATGCTTCGTAAGCCGGGTCGCCATACCAGCCGTTCGGGTCAAGGGTGTAAGGCACGTTGGAAGCGGAACCCTGCGGAACGCCGTTGAAGGTCGTCAGCATCGGGAAGGAAGTGCTATCGGTATTCTCCGCAGTCGCGTGCACGCCGTCCACATACTTTGCGATATGAACCGAGACGCTGGTCGGAGGCGGAGGCGTATTCACACACTGATCCTGGTCAAAGGTGAGTTTGTACAGGAGGCCGGCCGGGTTGGATTGCTGAGTGCCGCCCGCTTGAGCCCAGTTCTTCACAGTGAAGGTGAGGGTGTTCGTGCCGGTTATAAAATCTTCCGCCGGTACGTTGCAGGTATCCTGGCCTGCCGCGGTGTAATTCTGTTCGGTGTTATCGGAGCATACTTCGTGGCCGTTTAGGGACACGTCATAAGAGTTGTCCGCGGCGATGTCTAGCGTGCCGCCGGTAGGCGTGCCGGTGATATTAAAGGTCTTGGTGAATACCGAAGTGGTGTCGTTTACCGGGTCTGCCAGAGGCTCTTCGTTCCAAATCCAGGTCGCTCCCGGAATAGAGGCCGTCCAAGCGCTGTGAATGAATGACAGGGCTACGGTCGGATTGCTGTTGTAGAGAGTGCTGATATCGGAGACGATGCTGTCTTCCACGGAAGTCGTGTCTTCGCAGGATTGATTGTCCACACACTCTTCCAAGTTTGCATCATAGTGCTGGCCTGCCGGGCACTGGTCATTGTTTTCCGGCTGGCTGCAATCCAAGCTAACCTTCACCACCAGGTCGTTGTAATCATAGTCGCCGCCAAGGGTATCCTCAAAGGCCACGATGTAGTCATTGGCAGAAGGATTGAAGACGAGGGTCTGGTTGTGGCCGGACTGGTTCAAAGAATCCTCGGTGGTCTCATAGGTGTTGCCATCGCCGTAGACTCTGATGGCAAAGCCCATAGTGCTGGCGCCGGAAGGTACGGTGATGCTAAAGGGCCCTGTGTTGGAGAGAGGCACGGATTCATAGCCGGACACGTTGCCTGTCTTGAAGATCGGGGTAAAGTTGGAGATATTGCTGTCGGTATAGTATCCGAAGAGGCTGTTGTAACCCGCATACTTGGACACGTATTTCGCGTCCACGTTGACCTCATCGCCCGCGGTCACGTTCCAGACCTGGTAATTTGTCTGATCGTAATTTGCATCCAGGGAGTATCCGCCGTTGTCCAGGATGGTTTGCAGATTGGCTTCGCCGTCCGGAGCATTGTTTATGGTTTCTTTGGTGGTATCGCCGAGGGCATCCGGCACGGGGCAAGAGTTCTGCACCGGAACTTTCACGTTCCAGGCCACGCAGTTGTAAGTCGCGCCGCCCTGAGGATTGTTTATCCATTCCCAGTTGTCGTAATTCAAGCCGTCGCCTGTGCAGGAGAATTCCGCGGAGACCGTGTCGTCATTGGACTGGTGGCTCTGATCATAAGTGAACGGAATGTAGCCGGCCTTGAGGACTTCGCGCATATGGAT
>DASZPN010000060.1:0-2575 GCA_035549995.1 Minisyncoccota bacterium | reverse complement strand
TCCATATCGTCCGTGACATCTTTTGCCATAGTCTGAAACTCTTTTATCATATCATTTTCACTCCCGGCTTCATAACTGCCCGAGTTTTCAAGCACAAAGCGCGTGATGTTCCAGATTTTATTGGAAAAGTTTTTATAGCCGCGGATTTTTTCCTCGGAAATCTTGCTGTCCGTGCCCGGCGCGGTGCCGACCACGAGCGCCATCCGCCCGGCGTCCGCGCCGAACTTTTGCGCGATGTCCAGCGGGTCTATACCGTTCCCGAGGGACTTGGACATCTTTATCCCTTTGCCGTCTCGCACGGTGCCGTGCAGGTAAACGGTGTGGAAGGGGATTTCGCCTAGGGCGTACTGGCTCATGAGTATCATCCGCGCTACCCAGAAGAAAAGTATCTCGTAGCCGGTTTCCAGCACGTCGGTGGGGTGGTAAATTTGCAGATCCTGGGTCTGTTCCGGCCAGCCGAGGGTGGAGAATGTCCACAATGCGGAGGAAAACCAAGTGTCCAGGGTGTCCTCGTCCTGCTTCCAGTCGTCTCCTTCGGGAGCCTCGATTCCGCAATAAGTTTCTTCGCCTCTGTACCATACCGGAATTCTGTGCCCGTACCAGATTTGGCGGGAAATGCACCAATCGCGCAGGTTGTCTATCCAGTGGAAATAAGTCTTGTTGAAATAATCCGGGATGATTTTAATATCGGCTTTTTCCACCGGTTCGCGCATAAGCTCTTTCAGGGTTTTATTACCTCGGGCGGGGATAGGCTTGTTCACATTTACAAACCATTGCAGTTTTATCTGGGGCTCGATTATGCCCTCGGTTCGCTCCGCGGTGGCGATGTTGTGAACATAGTCCTCTTCCTTGACCAGGAGGCCTTTCTCGCGCAATTTCTCCACGATTTTCGGTCTGGCTTCGGCGATCTTCATCCCCGCGAATTCCCCGGCTATGGGCAGAAGCTTGCCGTACTCGTCTATGATTTGTTCCGAGTCTAGGCCGTGCCGTTCGGCAATCTCAAAGTCCGCCACGGAGTGCCAGGGCGTAATGGTCATCACGCCCGTGCCGAATTCCATATCAATGGCTTCGTCTTTTACCACCGTCGCGGTTATCGGGCCGTTTATCCATTCCAGTTCGATTTTCTGGCCGTCTTTATAATCTGCGTAGCGTTTGTCTTCGGGATGCATCACCACGTACTTGTCCCCGAATTTAGTTTCCGGGCGGGCGGTGCCGATGGTGAAGGGTCCGTACTTGAGATAATAGAATTTGGTTTTTTCTTCTTTATAGATTATCTCGTCGTCGGAAATGGTGGTCTGGCCTTTCGGATCCCAGTTCACGATGCGGTTGCCACGGTAAATCAGCCCGTCATCACACATTTTCTTAAACATAGTCCGTACTGCCAGGCTACGCTTTTCATCCAGGGTGAATGCCTCTCGGGACCAGTCGCAAGAGGCGCCCATCACCCGCATCTGCCGGGTCATCGTGGAGCGGTTTGCTTCCACGAATTCGTTTATCCGGCGCAGGAGTTCCTCCCGGCCGAGATCGTGCCGGGATTTGTTTTCCTTCTTTTTTATTTCTTTCTCCACCTTGGATTGGGTGGCGATGGCGGCGTGGTCCGTGCCGGGAAGCCAGAGCGTGCGAAAGCCCCGCATGCGCTTGTAGCGAATCATTATATCCTCGAGCGTGAGCATCAGCGCGTGGCCCATATGCAGGACACCGGTAGAGTTCGGGGGAGGCATAATGATGGTAAAAGGCTTGGCGTCGGGCGCAATTACCCCTTTTTCCATACAAACGTCCGGATTGAAAAAACCGCTCTCTTCCCAGAGCTTGTATATTTTACCTTCGGTAGCCCCGGGGTCGTAAGGCTTTAGGAGCTTTTCGTCAATTCCCATACCCTAGATATTAGCATTTTTCAGAGGCGTAATCCACCTTCTGCCCTTATTTTATATCTCTTTTTGGGATTTTTAAGATATTTCAAATAGCCGGCCATTCCAATCATCACGGAGTTGTCGGTAGCCAGGCCGTGCCCCGGGAAAAGTATTTTTGTTTTCCCGCCGAGCGTTTTTTTTATTTCCTCCTTCAAGTGCTTGTTCGAAGCGACTCCGCCGGCGACGATGAGGGTTTTAGCGCGGTATTTTTCCACGGCTTTTTGGGTTTTGTATACGAGAGTTTCCACGACAGCGTTTTCAAACCCAAGAGCGATAGCGGATTTTGTTTTTTTATCCAATTTCCCAATTTTCCTGGTTAAATAAAGTACGGCAGTTTTCAAACCTGAAAAAGAAAAATCAAAGTTCGGACTCTTTAGCATAGGGCGGGGTAAGACAAATGGAAACAGGCCGCTCGCAAGTTGCTTTTTCTCACCGCGCATATCCGCCTGCTGGCGGATTGCTTTGCTCGCGCCGCCGCGCTGCGCAGAGGTTCGTAAAAGTAAACTTGCTTTCTCTCTTTCTTCCTCTGCCAGTCGCGAAATCTCCGGTCCGCCGGGGTAGGGCAGGCCGAGCATCCGAGCCACCTTGTCAAAAGCTTCCCCGGCCGCGTCGTCCAACGTCTCGCCGATGACCTGATACTTGCCCCAGTCTTTCACGAGGACGAG